>NZ_JBICZB010000112.1:0-16174 GCF_043201815.1 Kitasatospora sp. NPDC048296 | reverse complement strand
CCGATCTCGGGCCTCAACACCTCAAGATCTGCACGGGGGACGGCGTGTGCCGCGTCAGGCGCTCTGAACCCACCCACGGATGGAGCAGAAGAGCCTCAATTGGGGCCGGGCGCGCGGTTCCAAGCATCCCAGCGAAGGAGCGAGCGTCCATGCGATTCCTCAACATCCACCACGCCCGTGAGACGATCGGCCGACTTGTGAGCGCGGTCAACGAGCAGCCCCCGCCGACCGTCGCGGCCCTCCCAGCCGCGTACCGGAGCGTCGTCTCCGCCCTCCGCCCCCTGCCGGTCGAGGGTGCGGGCATCTCGCTGTCCTTCAAGGACAGCGAGTGGGGGAGCTACCTGATCGAGAACAGGACCTTCGAGAACATCTTCGAGGGCCTGAAGGACACCCCGGCCGACCTGCGCGAGCGGTGGAAGCGCGACTTCTCCGTGGCGCTCCTGCACACCAGGGACCTCGTTCCCAACCTGGGGGCGCTCGTGGACCTGGTGGTCACCGACGTCGTGATGTTCAGCTCGACCAACAAGGGCGGCGGCACCGGTTCGACGCTCCCGGGCCTGGTCAGCATGAGCCCCGGCGACGAGTGGCGGCCCCACGACTACGCCGAGTCCCTGGTGCACGAGACCGTGCACCTGAACGTCTTTCTGGCGGACATGGTGTACCGCCTCTACACGCGGCCGGCCAAGGAACTGGAGGCCGACGAGCACCGGGTCGTGTCTGCGGTGAAGTTCGGGCAGATGCGCCCGCTGGACAAGGCGTTCCACAGCGCGGTGGTGGCCCCGCCCCTCATGCTGATGCAGCGCCTGAGGGGCGAGACCGAGTTGGTGGACAAGTTCCGCCACTCGATCCGCGAGTGCACGGACGGCCTGCTCGCAAAGCTCGACCTGTTCACGCCTTACGGCCAGGGAATGGTGCGCGAACTCGCGGACTTCGCCGAGACGATCGACTTCGACCTCGTCACCCGGTCGATTTCGGGCCGGGAGTTCGCGCACTACGAGCTGCCTGTCGCCGCTTAGGGTTCAAACAGGATGCCGGCCTCCCTGGCGAGGCTCAGGGCCAGTTCCATGGATCCTGGGCCTCGCACAGTGGCGCCCTTGAGGTGCGCCGCGCCTCCGACGTCGACCAGTGTGCAGTTGTCGAAGCTGACACCTGGCTGAATGACGATGTTGGCGAACTGGACTCCCGTGAGATCGCACTTCTCGAATCGGACGTCGCGGAGTTCGGCAAACTGAAAATCAGCCTGGGAGAGATTGCACTCCCTGAAGGCCACCGTCTTGAACTTCGCGTAGCGGAACAGCGTGCTGTCTGTCCGAGTGCCCTCGAAGAGGACGTCACGGAAACTGCCGTTGCTCCAGGACGACCCGGTAAGCCGGCATCCGGTCACCGTGCTTCGGAGGATGGACACGTCCTGTGTCCGGACCGTAGCGAAGTCGCAGGTCTCGAAGGTGATGTGAGCGAGTACCGACCGGACCAGGTGCATCCCGGTGAATCGGACGTTCTCGAAGGCGCATTGCTCTACTTCGACCGCTTCGCCCGTGCGGCCAATGAGGCTCAGCCCGCTGTATTGCCTGCCCTTGATTGTGGCGTCGTCCTCAAAGTCATGGTCGGGCAACTCCGCAGGTCGCAACGCCACCTGAAATCGCGGGGCCAGGGGATTCTTCAGGCGAGCCATTGCCTGAGCCATGAAGGGCACCTCGCAGCAGTCGATGGGGTGGAGGAAGCGAACGCTAGCATTCAACTGACTTAGCGAGAAAGGCAGTTGAAACTACAGGAGCGTCGAGTCCTGTGGCTATTTGGGCTGCCGAAAACCACCTCGTAAGCCCCCGCTCCGCCTGGGAAGACGCGGGGCGGGTAGCACCACCCAATGGGCAGCCGCCCATTGGGCCCAACCAGCACGGAGGTACTGAGATGGGTAAGCGCGGAGGCGGGTCCGGCGACGGCAAGGGCGGCGGCCAGCAGGACGACAGCAACAAGGGTGCCGGACACGGCGGCGGCGGGTCCGACGAGGGCGGCAACACCTCCGACGGCTCGTCCCCGGCGGGCGGCAGCGGCAAGTGACCGGCGAGACGCACAAGGAGGCGGGCCCCCAGGGGCTCGCCTCCGCGCTGATGGCCGGCGGCGCACTCTCCTCGGACTGGCTCCCTTCCTTCCGGGCCGTACCCCGTGAACTGTTCGTCCCGGATCGCATCTGGCCGGGCATCGCGGACGGCACCAAACAGAACTCCGTGGTGTACCGGTCGCAGGACCCGGAGGCATGGCGGCGGGCGGTCTACTCGGACATCCCGCTGACCACGCAGTGGGACGACGGTGACCACAAGGGGGACGGACTCGGCACGACGCCCAGCTCGTCCAACTCCATGCCCACGATGGTGTTCTCGATGCTCCAGGACCTCGACGTGCGCCCAGGCGACAGGGTGCTGGAGGTCGGAGCCGGCACGGGGTGGAACGCCGGCCTGCTGGCCCACCGTCTGGGCAGCCCCAACGTGGTGACCGTCGAGTACGACCCGGACGTTGCTCGCGGTGCCCAGGAGAACCTGGAACGGGCTGGACTCGCGCCGACCGTGGTCGAGGGCGACGGACGGCAGGGCTGGCCCGGCGGCGCTCCCTACGACCGGATCATCGCCACCTGCTCCCTGCTGGAGATCCCTCCGGCGTGGCTGGCGCAGACGGCTCCCGGCGGGATCATCGTGGCGCCCTTCGGCACCGAGTACGGCGGCGAGCAGATCGTCCGGCTGACCGTGAACGACGACGGGACCAGCGCGAGCGGCAGGTTCACCCGGAGTTCGGCGTTCATGCGGCTGCGCCAGCAGCGCACGGACCGGCCGCCCTTCGAGGACTACCTGCGCGGGCAGGAGTGGCCTGCCGACGGGGTGAGAAGCACCACCGCGCTGGCCCCTCCGGACACGGGAGGGTGGCTCGAGCAGTTCGTCATCGGGGCGGGTGTGCCCGGGGCGTTCTGGCGGGCGGAGCGCTACGACGACGGCGCGTACTCGCTGTGGCTCTACAGCCGGGACACCCTCTCCTGGGCCTCCGCCGATTACGAGCGGGGCCGTACGGAGTACGAGGTGTACCAGTCCGGCCCCCGGAACCTCTGGGACGAGGTGGAGGCGGCGTGGCGCTGGTGGGACGACCGGGGCCGCCCCGGGCTCGACCGGTTCGGCCTGACGGTCGGACCCGAGGGCCACACCGTGTGGCTGGACTGTCCGGAGAACCCGGTGCCGCTCCGAGGCTGAGTCGTTCCGTCACTTCGCCCCGTCGAGCCCAGTCTGCTCGACGGGGCGAAGGCCTGCCTATTCCTCGCAGCATCGCGCTGCGAGGACGACACTGTGTACACCGGCGCTGGTCATGGACTTCGAGCGCGGCCCGCTCCCTGCGCGCAGGGAGCGGGCCGCTTCGGTGTGCCGGTCAGCCGAAGGGTAGGACCTGGGTGCTGCCACCGGCCAGGATGTGCTGGTACTCGCTCCCGCCGTTGAGTGAGCGGTAGTTGATCACCGGATCGCCGGCTCGTACGAGGGCGGTCGCACATCCGAGGCACCAGGGCTGTGGCGGCTGCACGTCGAGATCCTCGATCACCGCAGGAGCGGAGCACTGCGTGCAGTCCGCCATCACGTCCTCCCCGGGGTCAGGCCCAGGTGGAGCCGCACACGGTGCAGCCCCAACGGCCGTCCATGGTCTGGTAAGTGGAACCCGATCCGCAGGCCGGGCAGGGCGCGGGCGCACGGCGTGCAGGCCCGCTCCAGCAGGGTACTGGGCTCCAGGGTGGTAGCGGGCTCGATCTCGGTGATGGGCTTGTCGACGCTGCTGGCGAATGAATGACCAACAGCGTCCGGTCGGCGACCCCAGGCGAGCCTTCGGTCAGGAGAGGTCCAATGACCGCCGCAGGAAGTCGAGTTCGTGGTGCAGCAGGTTCTCCACCACCGCCTCGTCGTTCGGCCGGTGCCCGGCGCCGCGCAGCGGCAGGACCTCGTGCGTGCGGCCGGCGGCGAGTAGGGCACTGGAGAGCCGCAGGGTGTGGACGGGGAAGACGTTGTCGTCCGCGAGGCCCTGGACCAGCAGCAGCGGGCGGCTCAGCTTCGGCGCCTCGGTGATCAGGTCGCAGGAGTCGTAGTGCTCGGGGTGCTCGTCGGGGTGGCCGAGGAAGCGCTCCTGCCAGTGGGTGTCGTACATCCTGTGGTCGGTGGGCGCGGCCCCGGCCGAGGCGGCGTGGAAGACATCCGGGCGGCGCAGCACCGCGAGCGCGGCGAGGAAGCCGCCGTAGGACCACCCTCGGATGGCGACCCGGTCGAGGTCGAGCAGTCCGGGCTGCCGCCGGGCCGCCTCGTGCAGGGCCTCGATCTGGTCCTCCAACGCGGGCCCGGCCTTGTCGCCCCAGATCGTCTTGTCCCACAGCGGCCCGCGCCCGGGGGTGCCCCGGCCGTCCACCACGAGCACCGCGAAGCCCTGGTCGGCGAACCACTGCGAGACCAGACCGAACCAGAGCCCGCCGGTGGTCACCCGCTGCATGGCCGGTCCGCCGTACGGGTCGAGCAGGACGGGCAGCGGGCCGTCGCCGGGCTGGTGGCCGGTGGGCAGGTAGAGCGCGGTGCGCAGTTCGCGCGGGCCGAGGCGGAGGAACTCGGGCCGCGTCGTGCGGACGGGCGGCTCCGCGTGCGAAACCAGCGGGAGAGCTGGGCGCCCGTCCCGCAGCACCACGGTTCGCCCGCCGGGGTAGCTCTCGGCCTGGGTGGTGAGGACGAGCGTGCCGCCCCGCAGGGCGCCGGCGTGGAGGCCCGGGCCGCTGCTCAACTGCCGTAGGCCCGCCGCCGGTTCGTACGCCCACACGTGGGTCTCGGTGGGCTCCTCCGAGGCGGTGAACAGCACCCGCTCGCCCTCCGTCCCGAGGACGGCCCGCAGCTGCAGGCCAGCCGGGGTGACGGGCTTGCCGTCGACGGTCAGGTGCCGGGTGTCGCCGTCGTCGGCGGTGTCGACCAGCGCGCCGCCCTCGGTTCGGACCGGCAGCCCGGGGAGCAGTTCGATCCAGTGCGGGTCGTCACGTTCGGCGAGCACCCGGGTGGCGCCGTCCGGCTCGACCGCCAGGGTGCGGACGGTGCGCTGGTCGCGGCTCTGCACGGCGGCGTACGGGCCGTATCCGTCCCAGCCGGCGGCCGTGACGTACTCGAAGGCGGCGCGGTCCCAGCGGACCTCGGTGCGGCGGCCGTCGAGGCCGAGCAGCCAGAGCGAGACGTCGGCGTTGGCGGTGCCGGCCAGCGGGTAGCGGATGGCGCGCGGCGGCTGCTGCGGGTCGGTCGGGTCGGCGAGGAACCAGCGGGTGACCGGGCGGTCGTCGACCCGGGCGACCAGCAGCGCGGTGCCGTCGGGGGACCACCAGTGGCCGCGGTCGCGGTACATCTCGCCGACGGCGACGTACTCGGCGAGGCCGTACGTCACGTCCGCCGCCTCGGGCTCGGCGAGCGCGTGGTCATCCGTGCCGTCGACGCCGACCACCCGCAGGGCGCCGCCGCTGACGTACGCGATCCGGCGGCCGGTCGGGTCCAGCCGCACCTCCTCGGCCTCGCCGCTGGAGGTGACCGGGCAAACCGTGGCCGTGCGGGTGTCGGCGAGCCAGAGCGTGCCGTCCAAGGCGAAGGCGGCGTACCGCCCGACGGAGTCGGTGCTGTACGAGGCGATGCCGGTGGCGGAGCCGAGCGCGGCCGGGTCGGCGATCAGCCGCTCCGTGCCGCTGTCGGCGTCCAGCGCCCAGAGGCAGCTGAGCGGGTCGGTGCCGCCCCGGCTGCGCAGGAACAGGACGGTGGTGCCGTCGGCGGAGGGCTCCGGCTGGACGGGGACGCCCAGGGTGAACCGTCGGGTGCGGGCTAGCTGGCGGGGCAGCGAGTCGGTGGCCATGCGGGCACGGTAGGCGGAAAACGACCGAGGCCGCCGTGGATCTCAGGAATCCACAGCGGCCTCGGAGCCTTGCCGGACGTCTTACCGGACGGACGTCAGTGCACGTCGCCCATGAGCTTGACGACCTTCTTGCGGTACATCGCCAGCGCGATGCCGGCGACGATCGCCAGGACGCCCTGGACCGCGAAGTACATCGTGCCGCCGACCACCTTGTCGCCCAGCACCAGCTGGAAGATGGCGGCGACGCAGTCGCCCGCGGTGACCGCGAGGAACCAGACGCCCATCATCTGGCTGGCGTACTTGGTGGGGGCCAGCTTGGTGGTGACGGACAGGCCGACCGGGGAGAGGGTGAGCTCACCGACGGTCTGGACCAGGTAGACCATGGCCAGCCACAGCGGGGTGACCTTGGTGTCGCCGGAGGCGGAGGCCATCGCCAGCATCATGACGATGAAGGAGGCGCCGATCATCAGCAGACCGAAGGCGAACTTCATGGTCGTGCTGGGGTTCTTCGACCGGCGGGCCAGGGCGACCCAGATCCAGGCGAAGACCGGGGCCAGCGCCATGATGTAGAGCGGGTTGAGCGACTGGAACCAGCTGGACGGGAAGTTGAACCCGAACAGCGTGGACGCGGTGTGCTCGTCGGCGAAGATGTTCAGCGTCGAGCCGGACTGGTCGTAGATCATCCAGAACACGGCGGCGGCGACGAAGAACCAGATGTAGCCGCTCATCTTGGACTGCTCGGCGGCGTCGAGGTCCTTGTCCCGCTTCACCTTGGTGAAGACCAGGACCGGGATCGCGATGCCCGCGATGGACAGCGGCCAGATCGCCCAGTTGATGGTGAAGTGGCCGGTGGCGGCGACGACCGCGTAGAAGACGGCGGCGACGGCCAGCCAGATGCCCGCCTTGGTGAAGATCTTCCGCTTCTCGTCCGCGCTGATCGGCGAGGTGACGACGCTGCTCTTCGGGCTCAGGTGGCGGGTGCCCAGCAGGAACTGGCCCAGGCCGAGGGCCATGCCGACACCGGCCAGGGCGAAGCCCAGGTGCCAGCTGACGTTCTGGCCGACGGTGCCGATGACCAGCGGGGCCGCGAAGGCACCGAGGTTGATGCCCATGTAGAAGACGGTGAAGCCACCGTCGCGACGCGGGTCGTTCGGGCCGTCGTACAGGTGGCCGACCATCGTGGAGATGTTGGCCTTGAGCAGGCCCGAGCCGACCGCGATGAACGCGAGGCCGACGAAGAACGACGCGCTGAACGGGACGGCCAGCAGGAAGTGGCCGATCATGATGATCGTGCCACCGACCGCGACGGTCTTGCGCGCGCCGAGGAAGCGGTCCGCGATCCAGCCGCCCGGGAGGGCCAGCAGGTAGACCATGGCCGTGTAGACGCTGTACACGGCGGCGGCGACGGCCGCCTTCATGCCGAGGCCGCCCTGCGCGATGGAGGCGGTCATGTAGAGCACCAGCAGGGCGCGCATGCCGTAGTAGCTGAAGCGCTCCCACATCTCGCTCATGAAGAGAGTGGCGAGGCCGCGGGGGTGCCCGAGGAAGGTCTTGCCGCTGGGATTGGCCGACGTGACGCCGGAGTCCAGGGTCGTAGACGCCATGAGTAGTGGTTCCTTGCCTGACAGCGTCCGCCTAGGGGGGTGGCGGCGGACGTTGGACTTGAACCACTCTACGTGGCGATATTTGGCGTTATCAGATGACAAAAGTCGCGAATTAGGTATGGGAATGGCAAAGCTTGCGACAGATCTGCCCGATTGATCCATGGTACGCGGGCCAGTCTCCCTTCGGTTTCAAGATCCAAAAGGAGATTCTTCGCCGAACGTCCGGTCGGCAACGCTGGGTTGACCCCCGAATGGCCCTTGTATAACGATCACGCTCTGTGAACTACCTCACAGGGCGTACGGTCATACCCCGGCGGACTACCATCACCACATGACCTGTGTGCTGCTCGCCGAGGACGATCCGGCGATCTCCGAACCGCTCGCCAGGGCCCTGCGACGTGAGGGCTATGAGGTGCTCGTCCGCGAGGACGGTCCGACCGCCCTGGCCGCCGGCCTCACCGAGGAGGTCGACCTCGTCGTCCTGGACCTCGGCCTGCCCGAGATGGACGGCCTTGAGGTCTGCCGACGCCTGCGCGCCGACGGCAAGAGCTGTCCCGTGCTCGTGCTCACCGCCCGCGCCGACGAGGTGGACACCGTGGTCGGCCTGGACGCCGGTGCCGACGACTACGTCACCAAGCCCTTCCGCCTGGCCGAACTGCTCGCCCGCGTCCGGGCCCTGCTCCGGCGCGGCAACGTCGACCAGCTCACCACCGGTGCGCACGGGGTGAAGATCGACATCGAGTCCCACCGCGCCTGGCTCGGCGAGGAGGAGCTGACCCTCTCCGCCAAGGAGTTCGAGCTGCTGCGCGTCCTGGTCCGCGACGCCGGCCGGGTGGTCACCCGCGAGGAGATCATGCGGCAGGTCTGGGACACCACCTGGTGGACCTCGACCAAGACCCTGGACATGCACATCTCCTGGCTCCGCAAGAAGCTCGGTGACGACGCGGCGAACCCGCGCTACATCGCCACCGTGCGCGGTGTGGGCTTCCGGTTCGAGAAGAATTAGCCCCGTACGGAGATCGTGGCCGGGCGACGGCCGATGAAGCGGAACACCTCGGGGAGCAGCAGCGTGAAACGCCGGATGATCAACTCGCTGCTGGTCGTCGTCCTGGTGGTGGTCGTGGTGTTCTGCGTGCCGCTCGCCCTGGTCGAGAAGCGCACCATCGTCAACTCGGCCCAGGACCGGGTGGACGCGGCCGCCGTCCGGGTGCTCGCCCTGGTGGAGAGCCGGCTCGCCGCGGGCGAGTCGGTCAAGGAGGGGCGCGTCTTCGAGAGCCAGGTCACCGAGGGCAGCTACGTCGAGGTGCAGATCCCCGGCCAGCCGGTGGTCTCGGCCGGCGACCGCCCGGCCGGGAACCACCTGCTGAAGGCCGCCGAACGCGGCAACAGCGGCGAGACCGTCACCGTCGAGCAGTCCCGCGAGGACGTCGACCACGAGATCGCCAACAATCTGCTGCTGCTCGGCGTGGTCGCGCTGCTCGCTGTCCAGGCCGCCGTCGCGCTCGCCGTCTGGCAGGCCAAGCGGCTCGCCCGGCCGCTCACCGACCTCGCCGAGACCGCCGAACGGCTCGGCTCCGGCGACCCGCGCCCGCGCGACCGCCGCTACGGCGTGCCCGAACTCGACCGGGTCGCCGAGGTGCTGGACGTCAGCGCCGAGCGGATCGCCCGGATGCTCACCGCCGAGCGCCGGCTCGCCGCCGACGCCTCGCACCAGCTGCGCACCCCGCTCACCGCGCTCTCCATGCGGCTGGAGGAGATCATCGCCCTCGCCGAGGAGCCGGAGACCGTCAAGGAGGAGGCGACCATCGCCCTCCAGCAGGTCGAGCGGCTCACCGACGTGGTCCAGCGGCTGCTCACCACCCAGCGCGACCCGCGCAGCCCCACCGCGGTCGCCTTCGACCTGGACGAGGTGATCAAGCAGCAGGTGGAGGAGTGGGGCCCGACGCTGCGCGAGCAGGGCCGGGTGCTGTCCCTGGAGGGCCTGCACGGGGTCACCGCGGTCGGCACCCCGGGGACGGTCGCCCAGGTGCTGGCCACCCTGATCGAGAACTCGCTGATGCACGGCGCCGGGACGATCACCCTGCGGGTCCGGCCCTCCGGCACCTCGGTGGTGGTCGAGGTGCAGGACCAGGGCGCCGGAGTGCCGGCCGACCTCGGCAATCGGGTGTTCGAGCGCGCGGTCAGCGGCCGCAACTCCACCGGCATCGGCCTGGCCGTCGCCCGCGACCTCGCGGAGGCGGACGGCGGCCGGCTGGAGCTCCTCTCGCTGAAGCCGGCGGTGTTCGCGCTCTTCCTCGGCCGCAGCCACGAGGACTGAGGGTCTTCGAGCCGTTCGGGCCGTCGTGGGCGGCCGTCCGGGTGGCGTGGACTACTCGGCCGGGGCGTAGCGGATCTGCTCGGCGGCCAGCATCAGCTCGGCCTGGGCGGCCAGCTCCTGGCCGCTGGCGGCGTCGACGGCCTGCGCGGGCTCGGGCTCCGCCTTGAACACCCAGGTGCGGTACGAGAAGAAGCGGAACACGGTGGCCACGCCGAGGCCGATCACCTTGGCGCCGAGCTGCTCGTAGTGCGAGTCCAGGTGCAGCACGTACACCGTGAAGCCGAGCACGCCGGTCTCGATCAGCATGCCGATGCCGCTGTACACCAGGAACAGCGTGATCTCCCGCTTGCGCGAGGCGGCGTCCCGGTCCCGGTACAGCCAGTAGCGGTAGCCGAGGTAGTTGGTGGCGATCGCGATCACGGTGGCCGCGATGTTGGACCGCAGCGAGGCCAGGCCCAGGCCGTTGATGCAGACCCAGAACACGGCGAAGTTGATCACCACGCCGCCCAGGCCGACGATGCCGAACTTCACGACTTCACCCGTGAGCCCACGCATCTTCTGCATGAGCGGGGGTTTCGAAGCTGCGGTCGTCGCCATACCGGACTGCCTCCATGTGCCTGCGGACGAAAGGGCGGCCGACCTGGGATGCGGCCACCCTTGTGTCCTGCGTGCACGCACATGATCTGACTGCGTGGACGAGGACCTAGCCGTCCAGGCTACCCGCTTCCATCGAACGGCTCAGCCCTCGGAGGCGGGGGTTGACATCTACGCGCGTCCACTACTCACGGCCCGCCCGCGGCTCCACCACCCCCCACCGGCCCGGATATCCTGGCCGGGTGACTTCCCCGGGCAATATGAATTTTCCAGTGGTGGGCATGATCGGTGGCGGGCAGCTGGCCCGCATGGCACACCAGGCGGGTATCCCGCTCGGGGTCAGGTTCAAGCTCCTCGCCGACACGCCGCAGGACTCCGCCGCGCAGGTGGTCTCCGAGGTCGTCCTCGGTGACTACCGCGACCTCGACACCCTGCGCCGCTTCGCGGCCGGCTGCGACGTCGTCACCTTCGACCACGAGCACGTCCCCACCGAGCACCTGCGGGCCCTGGAGGCCGACGGCATCGCCGTCCGCCCCGGCCCGGACGCGCTGGTCAACGCCCAGGACAAGGGCGTGATGCGGGCCGAGCTCGACTCGATCGGCGTGCCTTGCCCCCGGCACCGGATCGTCGCCGACCCGGCCGACGTCACCGCCTTCGCGAACGAGGGCACCGGCTACCCGGTCGTGCTGAAGACCGTTCGCGGCGGCTACGACGGCAAGGGCGTCTGGGTCGTGGACACCGAGGAGGAGGCGCAGGCCCCGTTCCTGGCGGGCGTCCCGGTGCTGGCCGAGGAGAAGGTCGACTTCGTCCGCGAGCTGGCCGCCAACGTGGTTCGTTCGCCCAGCGGCCAGGCCGTCGCCTACCCGGTCGTCGAGAGCGTCCAGGAGAACGGCGTCTGCGCCGAGGTCACCGCCCCCGCGCCGGACCTCGACCCCGCCCTGTCCGACGAGGCCCAGCAGCTCGCCCTGCGGATCGCCGGCGACCTCGGCATCGTCGGCCACCTCGCCGTCGAGCTGTTCCAGACCCGGGACGGCCGCATCCTGGTCAACGAGCTGGCCATGCGCCCGCACAACTCCGGGCACTGGACCCAGGACGGCGCGGTCACCTCGCAGTTCGAGAACCACCTGAGGGCCGTCCTCGACCTCCCGCTCGGCGACCCCCGGCCCCGCGCCAGGTGGACCGTCATGGTCAACGTCCTCGGCGGCGACTACCCGGACATGTATCACGCCTTCCTGCACTGCATGGCCCGCGACCCCGGGCTGCGGATCCACATGTACGGGAAGGACGTGAAGCCCGGCCGCAAGGTCGGCCACGTCAACGTCTTCGGGGACGACCTCGACGACGTCCGCGAGCGCGCCCGCCATGCGGCCGCCTACCTGCGAGGAACGATCACCGAATGACCACCCCTGTCGTTGGCATCGTGATGGGCTCCGACTCCGACTGGCCGGTCATGGAGGCCGCCGCCCAGGCCCTGGACGAGTTCGAGATCCCCTACGAGGTGGACGTCGTCTCCGCCCACCGGATGCCCCGCGAGATGGTCGCCTACGGCGAGAACGCCCACACGCGCGGCCTCAAGGCGATCATCGCCGGCGCCGGCGGCGCGGCCCACCTGCCCGGCATGCTGGCCTCCGTCACCCCGCTGCCGGTCATCGGCGTGCCGGTGCCGCTGCGCTACCTGGACGGCATGGACAGCCTGCTGTCGATCGTCCAGATGCCGGCCGGCGTGCCGGTCGCGACCGTCTCGGTGGCCGGCGCGCGCAACGCGGGCCTGCTCGCGGTCCGGATGCTCGCCGCGTTCGACACCGAACTCGCCGAGAAGATGACCGACTTCCAGGCCGAGCTGAACAGCCAGGCCACCGAGAAGGGCAAGAAGCTCCGGGCCAAGGTGGCCGGTTCCACCTCCTTCGGCTTCGGCAAGTAAGACCGCTGGTGGGGGTGGGTTCGCGAACTGCCCGTGCGGAAGTACAGCAGAGTGTTCGTTAGCTCGATCGGGTGACGTCCAGTCGGCTGTGGGTGAGGCCGCCGCACGGTCGCGTAGGCTCTGGAGTGCGATCTGCTCACCGGGTTCGGTTTCGGTGTTCGGGGCCCCTGCTCCACCAGAGCGATGGTTCAGGGCCTCCCCGTCGCCTCTGGCCGTATCCATGTGGCCTGGTCGTGAGGGAACCGGCCTCCCGGGACGGACCACGCACAGGATGCGTGTTGCCCAGCGGGGTTGAGTACGCCGGGGACCAGTGCGCCCAAGACCGTTCGGGGCGTGCGGCTCATCGGGAGTCACTCCTGATCAGTCCTAAGGAACGGTAGAACAGCCCGTATGACTTCTCAGACGGACTCCCCCACCCCGCTGGACCGCGCCCGGGCGCTGCTCCGCACCGCCCCCGTGGTGGACGGTCACAACGACCTCCCCTGGGCGATGCGCGAGCAGGCCGGCTACGACCTCGGCGCGCTCGACCTCGCCGCCGACCAGAGCGACCGCCTGCACACCGACCTCGCCCGCCTTGCGGAGGGCGGGGTCGGCGCGCAGTTCTGGTCCGTCTACGTGCCCGCCTCGCTGGCCGGCGACCACGCGGTCAGCGCCACCCTGGAGCAGGTCGACTTCGTCCACGCCCTGGTCGAGCGCTACCCCGACCGGCTGCGGCTCGCCCGCACCGCCGCGGACATGGAGGCCGCCCGCGCCGAGGGCCGGATCGCCTCGCTGATGGGCGCCGAGGGCGGCCACTCCATCGACTGCTCGCTGGCCACCCTGCGCGCCCTGTACGAGCTCGGCGTGCGGTACCTGACGCTCACCCACAACGACAACGTGCCGTGGGCCGACTCCGCGACCGACAAGCCGGTGGCCGGCGGGCTGACCCGCTTCGGCGAGGAGGTCGTCCGGGAGATGAACCGGCTCGGCATGCTGGTCGACCTCTCGCACGTCTCCGCCGACACCATGCGGGACGCCCTGCGGGTCACCGAGGCGCCGGTGGTCTTCTCGCACTCCTCGTCCCGCACGGTCTGCGACCACCCGCGCAACATCCCGGACGACGTGCTCGCCCAGCTGCCCGCCAACGGCGGGGTGGCGATGGCGACCTTCGTCCCGAAGTTCATCCTGCCCGCCGCCATCGAGTGGACCCTGGCCGCCGACGAGAACATGCGCGCCCACGGCTTCCACCCGCTGGACACCACCCCGCCGGCCATGGAGCGCCAGCGCGCCTTCGAGGCCGCCAACCCGCGCCCGATCGCCACCCCGGCCACCGTCGCCGACCACCTCGACCACATGCGCGAGGTGGCCGGCATCGACCACATCGGCATCGGCGGCGACTTCGACGGCACCGCCTTCCTGCCCGACGGCCTCGACTCGGTGGCCGGCTACCCCAACCTGGTCGCCGAACTCCTCGGCCGCCACTGGTCGGAGGCCGACCTGGCCAAGCTCACCTGGCACAACGCCGTCCGCGTGCTGCGCGACGCCGAGTCGGCCGCGGCGACCCTGCGGTCGAGCCGCCGCCCGTCCATCGCGACCATCGCCCAGCTGGACGGCTGACGCTCAGCCCAGCCGCGGGATCTCGATGGCCGGGCACCTGTCCATCACCATCGAGCCCCCCGCGGCCCTGACCCGCCCGTACGCGGCCTCGTCGACCACACCCAGCTGGAACCAGACCGCCTTCGCCCCGGCCGCCACCGCCTGGTCGGCCACCTCCCCGGCCAGCGCGCTGTTCACGAACACGTCCACCACGTCGACCGGGAACGGGATCTCGGCGAGCGAGGCGTACCCGGGCTCGCCGAGCACCGTCTCCGCCTTCGGATGCACCGGCACGATCCGCTTGCCGTAGCGCTGCAACACCCGCGCCACCCCGTACGCGGCCCGCGCGGTGTTGTTGGACAGCCCCACCACCGCCCAGGTGTCACCCGCCCCGGTGAGGATCCCGCGGACCGTCGCATCGTCGCCGTAGCTCGTCATGCCGGTGCCAACGGCGCTCCGCCGAAGGGCATTCCCCGGTCGGGTGTCAGCTCGGGCGGCCGAGGGCGCGGTAGGTCCAGCCGGCGGCGCGCCAGGCTTCGGCGTCGAGGACGTTGCGGCCGTCGAGGAGGCGGCGTTCGGCGACGACGGCGCCGAGTTCGGCCGGGTCCAGCTCGCGGAACTCGGCCCACTCGGTGAGGTGGAGGACGACGTGGGCGCCCTCAGCGGCTTCCAGGGCGGAGCCGGCGTAGGCGAGGGAGGGGAACATCTTGCGGGCATTGTCCACGGCCTTCGGGTCGTAGACGGTGACCTGGGCGCCCTGGAGCTGGATCTGGGCGGCCACGTTGAGGGCGGGGGAGTCCCGGATGTCGTCCGAGTTGGGCTTGAAGGCGGCGCCGAGGACGGCGACCCGGCGGCCCAGGAAGCCGCCGCCGCACTGCTCGCGGGCCAGCTCGACCATCCGGGAACGGCGCCGCATGTTGATCGAGTCGACCTCGCGCAGGAAGGTCAGCGCCTGGTCGGCGCCGAGCTCGCCGGCCCGGGCCATGAACGCCCGGATGTCCTTCGGCAGGCAGCCGCCGCCGAAGCCGAGGCCGGAGTTGAGGAACTTGCCGCCGATCCGCTCGTCGTAGGAGAGCGCCTTGCTGAGCTGGGTGACGTCCGCGCCGGCCGCCTCGCAGACCTCGGCCATCGCGTTGATGAAGGAGATCTTGGTGGCCAGGAACGAGTTGGCGGCGGCCTTGACCAGTTCGGCGGTCGCGAAGTCGGTGACCACGAACGGCACTCCGGCCGAGATCGGCTCGGCGTACACCTCGCGCAGCAGCCGCTCGGCCCGCTCGCTCTGGGCGCCGACCACGATCCGGTCCGGCCGCAGGGTGTCCTGGACGGCGAAGCCCTCGCGCAGGAACTCCGGGTTCCAGGCGAGTTCGGCGCCCCCGCCGACCGGCGCGAGCGCGGCCAGCCGTTCGGCCAGCCGGGCCGCCGAGCCGACCGGGACGGTGGACTTGCCGACCACCAGGGCCGGGCGGGTCAGGTGCGGCGCCAGGTCGTCGATCGCGGTGTCCACGTACGACATGTCGGCGGCGAACTCGCCCTTGCGCTGCGGGGTGTTGACGCAGATGAAGTGCACGTCGCCGAACTCGGCGGCCTCCTTGGCGGAGGTGGTGAAGCGCAGCCGCCCGGTGGAGCCCTCGTGCCCGGCGACGTGCTTGAGCAGCAGCTCGGACAGCCCCGGCTCGTACATCGGGACGCGGCCTGCGGTGAGGGTGGCGATCTTGTCGGGATCGATGTCCAGACCCAGCACCTCGAAGCCGAACTCGGCCATCGCGGCGGCATGCGTCGCGCCGAGGTAGCCGGTGCCGATCACGGAGATGCGGAGGGTCACGGGTTCCCCTTAGAGCGGTTTCGACCAGTAGAGGTGCCCCTGATGCTATCCGCCCGGCCCGGTCACGCAGGGATCGCCCGCGTTCGGAGGCCGCTAGGCAGCCGCAGGTCGGAGCCCTAGGATCGCTACTGAACGGTAGTTAACCCCGGATTCGACGTCGATCAGACTTCGGTCACTGGACCACGAGGCAGGCATCATGGCGGGCGGCGCGGCTGACTTCGATCTCTTCCGTATCTCCGAGGAGCACGAGATGCTCCGCGAGGCGGTGCGTTCGCTGGCCGAGGCGAAGATCGCGCCGTTCGCGGCGGAGGTGGACGAGCAGGGGCGGTTCCCGCAGGAGGCGCTGGACGCGCTGCGGGGCAGTGACCTGCACGCGGTGCACGTGCCGGAGGTGTACGGCGGTGCGGGGGCGGACGCGCTGGCGACGGTGATCGTGATCGAGGAGGTCGCGCGGGTGT
>NZ_JBICZB010000111.1:0-16822 GCF_043201815.1 Kitasatospora sp. NPDC048296 | reverse complement strand
ACGTCAACAGTTCACCACCCCTCCAGCTTTCACCTTCGAGTGCACTCAAGGTCAAGTCCGACGCGGAGTTGGCTTGATCCAGTCCCCGAACCCGCCGTCGAGCACCAGCTCCGCGAGCCGCGCGTAGCCGCCCGCGCCCGGGTGGGCGCCGTCCGCCGCCCCGGCCTCGGCCGTCCAGGTCGGGTCCTCGGCCAGTGCCCCGGTGACGTCGACGAACGGGACGCCGGAGGAGGCGCAGAGTTCGGCCATCGCGGGGACGAGCCGCAGCAGCCGCGCCAGGTGGTCCGGGCCCTGACCGACCACCGGGGGCGGGCCGACCACCAGGGCGGCGATGCCGCGCTCGCGGGCGCCGTCGAGCAGGGCGGCGAGGTTGGCCAGGGTGTCCGGATGCGCGACCCGGGGCGCCCCTCCTTCCGTCACCGCGTCGTTGGCGCCGAAGGAGAGCACCAGCCGGTGGTCGGCCCCGGGCAGGGTTCGGACCTCGACCTCGGCCCAGCAGCGCTGCCGCACCTGCGCCGAGGTCTGACGGCGGACGCCGAGGTTGAAGGCGGTGGCGTGCGGCGCGGCGGTCTGGAGCACCCGGCCGACCCAGCCGCGGAACTCCGGGTCGCCGAGGCCCTGGACGAAGGAGTCGCCGAGGAAGCAGATCCGCGGGCCGTCGAAGGGATCACCTGGCGTTCGTATGGTCATCAGGCCACCGTAGGGATGTGAGCGGGGCGCGCGCCTCCGCTTTCACCACCGGGCCCCGGGACCGGGCGGTCGGCCCCGGCGGTTCGACCGGACGGGAGGAACCTTCGCCCCCGGACGGTCCGCCGAGCCCGCGGCGGCCGACCATCCGGCAAACCGGCGCGTAGGAGCCCGCCCCCACGCGCCCCGCACCACCGGGCGCCGCCCGTCCGGTCTTGGCAGGGCGCTCCGGGACGGTCGACGCTCTGTGCACAGCCGATCATCTCGGCCCGTCACCACGGAAGTTGGGGTAGAAATGTCGCTCTCGCGCACCCGCGTCGCCGCCCTCGCCCTGTTCGTCGCCGCCGGCACCGCGCTGGCCGTCCCGGCCCAGGCCGCCGGCGGGCACCGCGCGCTCAGCCACTTCGACGACGGCAGCTTCGAGTCCCCCAAGGCCCCGGCGGGCGGCTTCACCGAACTGGTCGCCGGCCAGACCATCGGCCCGTGGCGGATCACCAACGGCAGCGTCGACCTGATCGGCGCGGGCATGTGGCAGGCCGCCGAGGGCGACCAGTCCATCGACCTCAACGGCGCCGACTCCGGCACCATCGCCCAGACCTTCACCACCGTCCCCGGCACCACCTACTCGGTGACCTACGCCCTGGCCGGCAACCCCGCCGGCGGAGTCCCCCTGCGCACCGGCAAGGCGCTCATCGACGGACAGGACTTCCAGGACTTCTCCTTCGACGTCACCGGGAAGACCGCGACCGCGATGGGCTACGTGGGAAGGCAGTTCAGCTTCGTCGCGCAGAACTCCGCCACCACCCTGACCTTCGAGAGCACCGTCGGGGGCGCGTACGGGCCGGTGCTGGACAACGTGCAGGTGAAGGAGTGCAAGCCCTGCTGCTGACCCTGAACCGCTGATGTCCCGGCCGGGTGGGGTCGTCCGGCGCCCGCATGCCGCGCAGGCGCGTGACGGCCTCACCCGGACGGTCGGCCGAAGGCGCCCTGCCCCACGGCGTACCGCTGCTCCGCGGGCGGCAGCTCGCCGGGCGACACCCCGCCGATCGGCGCCTGAGCCGCCGCGACCAGCCGGGACGCCAACTCCTCGGCCAGGCGGGCGGCGTGGCCGCGCCGACGGCGGGCCAGGGCCAGGCCCAGGTGGCGCCGGGGGCCGGGCTCGGCGAGCGGGAGGGCGACCAGGTCCGGGTGCCGGGTCAGGCCGATCTCGGGGATCAGTGCGATCCCGATGCCGGCCCGGACGAGCGACTGGGCGAAGTCGTAGTCCGTCGCGGTGCAGGAGATCCGCAGCTCGACGCCGGCCAGGGCAGCGTGGCGGGCGAGCTGGCCGGCGGACTTGTGGCAGCCCAGGATCCAGCGCTGGTCCGCGAGTTCGGCCAGGTGCGGGGGCTCGGGCCGGGCCCGGTAGCGGGCCGCGGCCGGGTGGCGGCGCGGCAGGACGACCCGCAGCGGGTCCTCGCCCAGCGCGGTCCAGTCCAGGCCGGAGCGGTCGCCGGGCCGGGCGGGCGGCGGGCCGTCGAGGTGGTAGGCGAGGGCGAGGTCGGCCCGGCCCTCGCGGACGGCGGGCAGGCTCTCCTCCGGTTCCGCCTCCAGGATCGTCAGCTCCACCTCCGGGTGGTCGGCGACGAATCCGGCCAGGGCCGAGGGCAGCAGCCGTCGGCCGCCGCTGGCGAAGGCGGCGACGGTCAGGGCGGTGCGCACGGCGGTCAGCTTCTCGATCCGCTGCTGGGTGTCGGCCAGTTCGGCGGCGATCGCGTCGGCCGCCTCCACCAGCAGCCGCCCCGCGTCGGTGAGCGTGACGCCGCGCGTGGAGCGCTCGACCGCGGGCGCGCCGAGGCCGCGCTCCAGTGCGGCGATCTGCTGCGAGACCGCCGAGGGTGTGCAGTGCAGCGCCACGGCCGCCCGGTTGAAGCTGCCGCAGCGGGCGACTTCCCGCAGGACCGCGAGCCGCTGAACGTCGATCAACAGTTCTCCTAATGATGGGGCATCTACATCGACACTACTGCTGTCGAGCCGGGCCGGGCAGGCTGATCACCGAGAACGGACAGCGAACGGACAGCGAACGGACCGGGGAGGGATCGCGAGCAGTGGACGTGTGCGTGATCGGAGGCAGCCGCTACTTCGGAAGACGGCTGATCGAGGACCTGCGGGACGCGGGCGCGACGGTGACCGTCGTCAACCGCGGCTCGACCCCCGCACCCCGGGGCGTGACCCACCTACGCGCCGACCGCGACGACGAGAGCGCGCTGCACGCGGCCCTCGCCGACCGGCGCTTCGACACCGTCGTCGACCAGGTCTGCTACACGCCCGTCCAAGCGGCCGTCGCCGCCCGGGTCTTCGCCGACCGCACCCCTCGCTACCTGCTGACCTCCACGGTCGAGGTGTACGCCCACCTCGGCCGCCCCAGCGGGCCACCCCTCGCGGAGGAGACGGTCGACCTGTCGGCCCAGCCGGTGGACCTGCGACTCCCCTGGACGGACCCGGCGTTCCAGGAGGCCCACTACGGCGAGGGCAAGCGTCAGGCGGAGGCCCTGCTCACCCGGCGGGCGCCCTTCGACGTCGCCACCGTGCGCACCGCGCACGTCCTCGGCGGCGCCGACTTCACCGGACGGCTGGCGCACCACGTGGAGCGGATCGAGCGCGGCCTGCCGGTGGCCGTCCACCCCGCGCCGCAGAGCGCTTCCTTCATCCACGAGACGGAGATCGCCCGGTTCCTGGGCTGGGCCGCGACGGCCGACTTCACCGGGGCCGTCAACGCCGCCTCCCACGGAACGCTGGACGTACGCGAGTTGTGCGCGGCGATCGGCCGCGAGCTGGGCACCGCGCCAGTGCTGACGGAAGGGGCCGGTGAGCCGCTCTCACCGTTCTCCTTCGACCGCTGCTACGCGATGGACACCGGCCGGGCGGCCCGCCTCGGCTTCCGCTTCTCCCCGATCACCGACTGGCTCCCCCAGGCCGTCAAGGAGGCCCGGCGATGACGCCCGCTCCCGCACTGCCCGTCGCCACCCAGACCACCCGCGCCGTCGACGCCACCCGCGCCATCGGCGGCGTCACGGTGAGCGCGGTCGGCCTCGGCGCGATGCCGCTGTCCGTCGAGGGCCGCCCCGACCAGGACCAGGCCGTCCGCACGATCCACGCCGCCCTCGAAGCGGGCGTGACGCTGATCGACACCGCCGACAGCTACCACTGGCACGCCGGTGAACTCGGCCACAACGAACGCCTCATCGCCCGCGCGCTCGCCGCCCACGGCAGCGGCACGGACGAGGTGCTGGTCGCCACCAAGGGCGGCCGGGGCCGCCCCGGCGACGGCACGTGGACCGTCAACGGCGACCCCCGCCACCTGCGCCGCGCCGCCGAGGCCTCGGCACAGCGGCTCGGCGTGGCGGCCATCGGCCTCTACCAGCTCCACAAGCCCGACCCGGCCGTCCCCTTCACCGACTCCGTCGGTGCGCTGCGCGACCTCGCGGACGCCGGCACCATCCGGATGGTCGGCCTCTCCAACGTGGACTGCGAGCAGATCCGCACCGCCCGGGAGATCCTCGGCCCGCGCCTGGTCTCGGTGCAGAACCGTTTCTCCCCCGCCCACCCCGCCACCCGCGACACCCTCGACCTGTGCACCGAACTCGGCCTGGCCTTCCTGCCCTGGAGCCCGCTCGGCGGGATCTCGCCCAGCGCCGTCGACGACCCGGGCACCGGCGCCCCGGCCTCGGACACGCCCTTCCACACCCTCGCCCGCGCCCACGGTGTCAGCCCGCAGCGGGTCTGCCTCGCCTGGCACCTGGCACAGTCCCCCGCCGTCATCCCGATCCCGGGCGCACGCCGCCCGGCCGCCATCCGCGACTCGGCCGCGGCGGGGCAACTCACCCTCTCGGCACGGGAGCTGGCGCAACTGTCGCACCGTCCTTAAACCCACCCTAAAACCTGCCCTCGGTGGGCTTTCGAACGTCGGGAAGTGCTTGACGTGCACAGCTGGTCTAGTCCAGTTTGAACCTCAGCACCGCGCTCCTCCCCCGTACCGCGCCAGCCCCCATGCTGCCGCCCGCCCCGCGTCCGACCACCTTCGCGGCGCGGGCGGCCCACCGTCCCGAGAGGCACCCCCATGCCCAGCGCGCTCCAGCACGCCCCCACCCACCGCCGACCGGCCGGACCAAACTGCTGAGCCTCGCCGCCGCGACCGTGCTCGCGGCCAGCGGCCTGGCCGCCCTCGCCGGGAACGCCGGCGCCGCCGACGGCAACCTGCTCGCCAACGCCGGGTTCGAGAGCGGCGCGCTCGACCCGTGGAGCTGTTCCGGCGGGACCGGCAGCGTCGTCAACTCCGGTGCGCACAGCGGGAACTACGCGCTCAAGGGGGCGGCGAGCGCGAGCGACACCGCGCAGTGCTCCCAGACCGTGAGCGTCCAGCCCGACACCACGTACAACCTCAGCGCCTGGGTGCAGGGCCAGTACGTCTACCTCGGCGTGACCGGCAGCGGCGTCACCGACCCGGCCACCTGGACCGTCGGCGGCCCCAACTGGCAGCAGCTGTCGACCAGTTTCACCACCGGCCCGAGCACCACCAGCGTCACCGTCCACCTGCACGGCTGGTACGGGCAGGGCGCCTACCTGGCCGACGACATCACCCTCACCGGCCCCGGCGGCGGCAATCCCAGCACCCCGCCGACCACCGGCACGCCCACCGGCACCCCCACGGGCACCCCCACCGGCGGCCCTGGCACCCCGCCGCCGAACGTCCCGCTGCCGGTCGCCCCGTACATCGACATGGGCGCCTGGCCCACCCCGGCCATGCCCGACATGGCCAAGGCCGGCGGCGTCAAGGGCTACACCATGGGCTTCGTCACCGGCGCCGGCTGCAAGGCCAGCTGGTTCAACGCCTACGACCCGCGCACCGGTTGGGCCAAGGACCAGGTCGACGCGCTGCGCGCGGCCGGCGGCGACGTCAAGCTCTCGTTCGGCGGCGCCAGCGGCACCGAACTCGCCGCCGCCTGCGGCTCGGTGGACTCGCTGTTCGCCGAGTACGACGCGGTCGTCAACGCCTACAACCTGCGCTACGTCGACTACGACATCGAGGGCGCGGCGATCGCCGACACCGCCTCCAACGACCGCCGCTCCGCCGCGCTCGCCAAGCTCCAGCAGGCCCACCCCGGCCTCAAGGTCTCGCTCACCCTGCCCGTCCTGCCCGAGGGCCTGACCAGCGAGGGCGTCGCGATCGTCAAGTCCGCCCGCGACGCCGGGGTCGACCTCGACCTGGTCAACATCATGGCGATGGACTACTACCGCTCCGGCGCCGACTACGGCAACGCCGCCGTCCAGGCCGCGCAGTCGCTCTTCGGCCAGCTCAAGGCGCTCTACCCGGCGAAGACCGACGCCCAGCTGTGGGCCATGGTCGGGGTCACCCCGATGATCGGCGAGAACGACGACCACCAGATCTACAACCAGGCCGCCGCCCAGCAGTTGGTGACGTTCGCCAAGCAGAACCACCTCGGCCTGCTGGCCTTCTGGGACGCCACCCGGGACGCCAACGCCTGCACCGGCGGCTCACTGTCGAAGTGCACCAACATCCCGCAGCAGCCGTACGAGTTCGCGAAGATCTTCAGCCAGTACGCGGGCTGATCCCGGTGTCCGAGGTGCCGGTGGTTCGGGGGGCCGCCGGCACCTCGGCGTCTGCGGGTGGGTGTCTGGAATCCGTCAACGGCGGAGTCCGTTCGCCCGGGAACGATCTAGCATGCGGTGATGTCGGCCGTACGGTCGGTAATCGTCTGATGTGATCGGGGTTTCCGTGCGTCGTCGCCTGTTCCGCGCCACCCTCGCCTCCGCCGCCGCCCTCGGGTTCGGCGCCGCCACCGCGCCCGCCGCGGATGCCGCACCTGCCGCCGCGGATTGCCCGCGGGGGTACTTCTGCCTGTTCGAGGGCCCGCATCAGACCGGACGGGTACTGCTCGCCGAGGACGCGCACGTGACGAAGGGATCGTTCCAACTGCGCGAGCTGGATGCCATCGAGCCGTCGGTCCTCCCCCGCTCCGTCCGCAACCCGATTCCGGACAGCTTCGGCTGCATCGTCCGGCTGAACGACCAGCCCCACTTCGCCGGCAGTGAGCAGGAGGTCTCCGGCTTCGGCGACCACGAGCTCGACGGTCGCCGGGTGGGCTCGCTCACGCCCGACTGCGGCTGAGGCCGAACCGGCGGAAATTGACATCTCATCGTCCCGGACCGTCGATTACAGTCCGTCCCACTTGTACGACAAAGGGGGCGGACATGACGGTCCGGGACGACCACGACCAGCTCGACACGATCTTTCCGACCGGCGACGCCGCCTGCGCGGCGGGCCTCACCCCCGAGGAACTCGCCGCGTTCAGCCACACCCTCGGCCGGCTGCGCGCACTCCCACCGCAGGACCGCACCCGACTGCACGCCGAGCGGCAGCTCAGCTCCTTCGTGATGGAGAGCCGCAAGCGCCGCCGCCAGGAGGCGAAGCAGGCCGTCCGGCAGGCCGACGCCGAGCTGCTCGCCACCACCGCCACCGGCGGCCGGCGCCGCCGCGAGGACGCGCCGCTCGCCCCGGCCACGGGAGGGCAGGTCGGCGAGCTGCAGATCCCGCGCAAGTGCTATGTCTGCAAACAGACCTACCGCCAGGTCGACGGCTTCTACCACATGCTCTGCCCGGACTGCGCGGCCGACAACACCGCCCGCCGGGCCCTCGGCACCGACCTGCGCGGGCGCCGCGCGCTGCTCACCGGCGGGCGGGTGAAGATCGGCTTCCAGCTCGCGCTGATGCTGCTGCGGGACGGCGCCGAGCTGATCACCACCAGCCGCTTCCCGCAGGACACCGTGCGCCGCTTCCGCGCCGCCGAGGGCAGCGAGCAGTGGTGGGAGCGGCTGACCGTGGTCGGCATCGACCTCCGCGACCCTCGCCAGGTCCTGGGACTGACCGAGGAGTTGCGGGCGGACGGCCGCCCGCTGGACATCCTGGTCAACAACGCCGCGCAGACCCTGCGCCGTCCGCCGCAGTCCTACGCCCTGCTGACGGCGGGCGAGTCCACCGCGCTGCCCGCGGCCGACCGCCGGGCGATCACCCACGCCCCCGGCTTCCGGCCGCTCTCCGGCGCCGCCGCCCAACTTCCCTCGGGCGCCGGGTCCTTGCTGGACTTCACCGACGAGGCCGGACTGCTGCCCGACCTCGCACCCACCAACTCCTGGTCCGCCACGCTCGGTTCGCTCGACCCGGCGGAGATACTGGAGACCCAGCTGGTCAACGCCCTGGCCCCGGCCCTGCTCTGCGACCGGCTGCTGCCACTGCTGCTCGCCTCCCCGCGCCCCGCCCGCTACATCGTCAACGTCACGGCGGTGGAGGGCCGGTTCGCGGTCCGCAACAAGACCGCGCGCCACCCGCACACCAACATGGCCAAGGCCGCGCTCAACATGCTCACCCGAACCAGCGCGGCCGAACTCGCCACCCGGGGCGTGCACATGTGCGCCGTCGACACCGGCTGGATCACCGACGAGAACCCGGCCCCGAAGAAGACCCGGATCGCCGCCCAGGGCTTCCGCACCCCGCTGGACATCGTGGACGGCGCGGCCCGGGTGTACGACCCGATCGTGCGCGGCGAGGCGGGGCACCCGGCGTCGGGGGTGTTCCTGAAGGACTACCGGGTGGCGGAGTGGTGACGGCTCAGGTGTCGTAGCAGCCGTCCGGTGACAACGGCCCGGCCCGGGAGCGACCCCCGGGCCGGGCCGTTCGGTGTGCTCAGGCGTGCTCAGCGGCCGGTGGGCAGGTTGGCCCCACCGGTGCAGTCGAGGACGATGCCGGTGACGAAGGTGTTCGCCGCCAGCATGTGGATCGCCCGGGCGACGTCCTCGGGGCGGCCGACCCGGCCGACCGGGGTGGTGGCGGCGAGGCCGTCGAAGAGCGCGGTGCGCTGCTCGGCGGGGACGCGGTCCCACCACGGGGTGTCGACGACGCCGGGCGAGACGGCGTTGACCCGCAGCGGGGCGAGTTCGACGGCCAGCGGCGGGACCATCGCCTCCAGGGCGCCGTTGATGGCGGCCAGACCGGCGGTGCCGGGGATGGCGGCACGGGCGGAGGCGGCGGTGATCAGGGTGACCGAGCCGTCCCCACGCAGGTGCGGCAGCGCCGACTGCAGGACCCGGACCTGCGGCCAGAACTTGGCGTTGAAGCCGGTGGCGAGGTCGGCCAGGTCGAGCTGGGCGAACGGCCCGCTGCCGGCCGCACCGCTGACCGCGACCACCAGGTGGTCGACGGTGCCGAGTTCGGCGAAGAAGGCCGCGATGGCGGCCCGGTCGGTCGCGTCCACCTGCTGACCGGTGGTCTTGCCGCCGATCCGGGTGACGGCGGCGTCCAGCTTCCCGCGGTCGCGCCCGGTGATCACGACCTCGGCGCCGTCCGCCGCGAAGGCGGTGGCGGCCGCCTCGCCGATGCCGGAGCTGCCACCCATCACGACGACGCGCTGTCCGGCGAAGAGGTTCGATGCAGTGCTCATGGTGCTGGGCCCTTCCGGCTTGGTCGAGTTCTTGTCGAGACCGCTGGTTCCGACAATGATGTTTGCCGAGACTGATAGTCTTGTCAAGCGAGGCGGGAAGAAAGGGACACCACCATGAGCGGGACCAACCCCCGAGCCGAGCAGAACCCGTCCGCGCGAGCGCACACCGGCCGCCGCCGCAACGAGGCCGCCCACCGCGCGATCCTGGACGCCGCGCTGCTCCTGCTCGCCGAGTCCGACGGCACGCCCGTCACCGTCGACGCGATCGCCCGTACGGCGGGCGTCGGCAAGCAGACCGTCTACCGCTGGTGGCCCTCCAAGGGCGCCGTCCTGCTCGACGCCCTCACCGACCGCGCCGACCAGGACGTCCCCGGCCCGGACACCGGCGCCCTGCGCACCGACCTGCGCGCCTTCATCGCCGACACCTTCGGCGCCGCCCAGCGCGGCACCACCGCCTCCGCGCTGCGCACCCTCACCCGCGAGGCCGCCCGCGACCCGCACCTGGCCGAGCTGATGCAGAGCTTCACCGCCACCCGTCGGACCGAGCTGCGCGAGCTCCTCTCCCGGGGGCGCGAGCGCGGCGAACTGGCCGGGGACGCCGACCTGGACCTGATCGTGGACCAGGTCTACGGGGTGTTCTGGTACCGCTTCCTGCTCGGACACGGCCCGTTGGACGACGCCGTCGCCGAGCGGCTGACCGACACCCTCATCACGGGGAACGACCGACCGGGAACCGGGAAGGACTAACCGGGCTCGCCCCGCCGCCGCACCAGCGGCAGGTACACCTCGTCCACGATCTCCACCAGGACGTCGTCGGGCGCGGTCGGCACACCGCGCACGACGAACTCGTTGCGCAGCAGCACGATCGCCACCGTCGCCACCCTCGGGTGCAGCGCCTCGGGCGCCGCCTCGCCGCGGGCGACGGCGCGGCCCAGCACGGTGAGCCAGGGCGCGGCCGCCGCGTCGCCGGACTGGTCCTGCAACTGCGCCAGGACCTCCGCCGCGCCGCCCGCCGCGGCCAGCAGGTCACGCAGCACCCCGCCGAGCGGCGAGCTCCAGTGCCGGTTCGCCTGACGCAGCAACTCCAGGACGTCGCCGCGCAGTTCACCCGTGTCGGGGAGCGGAGCGGCCTTGGCGAGCTGCTTGTAGGCGGCGATGCCGAGGGAGATGCGGTTCGGCCAACGGCGGTAGATGGCGTTCTTGTTGGTGCCCGCGCGGGCGGCGACCTTGTCCATGGTCAGCCCGGCGAACCCGGACGCGGCGAGCTCCGCGACCGCCGCCTGGAGGATCGCCTCCTCCAGCGCCGCACCGCGCCGCCGCGTCTGCCCGGCCATGCCCACGCTCCGCCCTCACTGTCGCCCGTACCGCCCCATCCTTCTTGCCATCCCGAACCAACGGCAACTACGGTACTCGGCGTACCGTAAATTTTCGATTCGCCACGAAGGCAGGAGACCATGCGCGCCAAAGGAATCAGCTACGACACCGGCTTCCTCAGGGACGGTGCGTACTCACGCAAGCAGTTAGACCCGGAGACGGTCGAGCGGGAGCTGCGGATCATCCGCGACGAACTGCACTGCACCGCCGTCCGGATCATGGGCGGGGACGCGGACCGGATCGAGCTCGCCGCCGGGTACGCGGCCGACCTCGGCCTGGAGGTCTGGTTCTCCCCGTACCCACTGGAGCTGACCGGTGCGGAGATGCTGCGGCTGTTCGCCGACTGCGCCGGGCGGGCGGAACGGCTGCGGCAGCGCGGAGCCGAGGTGGTGTTCGTGGCCGGCGCCGAGCTCAGCCTGATGAACCCGGGCTTCCTGCCCGGCGACACCACGGACGAGCGGATCGCGCTGCTCGCCCGGCCGGAGGCGGTACGGGAGCACCTCGGCGCGGTCAGCGGCAAGGTCAACGCCTTCCTCCGCACGGCCGTGGCCGCAGTCCGCGAGCACTTCGAGGGCCCGGTCACCTACGCCGCCGTCCCGCTGGAACGTGTCGACTGGACGCCCTTCGACGTCGTCTCCCTCGACCTCTACCGCTCCGCCGAGACCGCCGACCACTTCGCCGACGGCGTCCGCGACCTGACGGCGCAGGACAAGCCCGTCGCCATCACCGAGTTCGGCTCCGCCACCTACCGCGGTGCGGGCGACCGGGGCGCGCTCGGCCTGGAGATCGTCGAGTACGGCCCCGACGGCCCGGTGCGCCTCGACGCCGCCTACGAGCGCGACGAGCCCGGCCAGGCCGCGTACGTCCGCGAGTTGCTGGAGGCCTTCGACGCCGGCGGGATCGACGCCGCCTTCGTGTTCACGTTCGCGTTGTACGACTTCGTCCACCGCCCGGACGGCGACCCGCGCGAGGATCTCGACCTGGCCAGCTACGGCGTGGTCAAGGTCCACGAGGACCGCCCCGGCCTCCCCTGGGAGCGGAAGGACGCCTTCACGGCGGTCGGCGACTACTACCGGACGCACTGACGCCCCCGGTGGGCGCAGGAAGTCGGCCGGTCCGACTTCCTGCGCCCACCGGGTTCAAGCGGTGCGGCGACGGTAGTACGCGATGCCGAGGGCGATGGTGATCGGGCCCCAGAGCATCGCGGGGCCGATACAGACCCGGGCCAGGGCCTCCCACCACCCGTTGCTGAACCCGACCTCGTCCAGCACGCCGAGCCAGGCGAGCGGCTGGAGCCCGAACAGACCGAACAGCACCAGCCCGCCCAGCACCGTCGCGACGAGCGGCCCGAGCGGCGGCACCCGGCGCCCCCGCAGGAACGGCACCCAGCGCGGGAACACCTCGCCCCAGCCGCTGACCATCCCCAGGGTGAGCAGCGCCAGCGCCTCGGTGATCAGGCTCAGGGCGAACACGTACGGGGTGAACCACCAGACGTACGGCCCGGCGTTCGGGTCGACGGTGCCCATCCGGAAGTCGAACGCGAACGGCAGCCGCCACAGGCAGTGCGGCAGGACGACGAACGGGAGGGCCTTGGCGAGGCGCAGGGCCCAACGGGGGACAGGGCGTTCGGTGTCACCGACCGGAATGTTCTTCAGCATGGGTCCACCCTCGCGGACACCGCCCCGGCCCCGCCTCCACCGCGGGGACCGACCCCCTCCCCCGCGCGAGCTAACTGCCGCTCGTCACACAGGTGGAGGCGTGCGGGCCCGCCTCGCTCCGGCGAGCCCGCAGAGCTGCCACCCCGTCAGGACTTGGCGCCCAGGCCGAAGGCGGTGACCAGGAGCCCGAGGGCGTACGGGGTCTCGGCGCCGTTCAGGGCGGTCGGGTCGACCGAGTACACGACCTTGCGGGCGAGATCGCGGGTGGCGAAGACGCCGCTGGTGTAGCCGGGGCGGGAACCGGTCTTGCCCCAGGCCACGACCCCGTTGGCCTCAAGGCGCTCGAGCCCCATGCTCATGCACGCCTTGCCGCCCGGGCAGTGGCTGCTGTGATCGGCGACGAGCACGTCGGGGACGGTGAACAGCTTCTCCTGCTCGGCCGACGGGAGGAGGCGGCCCCGGAACAGAGCGGTCATGAAGCGGTCCAGGTCGGGGGCGCTGGAAATCATGCCGCCCTCGGCCCAGGGCCAGGGGCTCTGCTCGGTCACGTCCACGCGGTGCGAGCCGCCGTCCGCGTCGGGGACGGTCAGGTACGGGTGGGTGGCGGGGTGCCGCAGCTCCGGGTCGTCGGCGTCCGGGAGGGAGGTGTCGTGCAGGCCGAGCGGGCGGATGATCCGCTCGCGCAGCTCGTCGGCGTAGCTGTTGCCGGTGACCTTCTCGACGATCAGCCCGGCGACGAAGGTGTTCATGCCGTTGTACTGCTGGGCGGCGCCGGGCTGGAAGCCCAACGGCTGGCCGGCCATCGTGGCGAGGACCTGCTCGGGGGTGAACGAGTCGAAGCGGTGAGCCTCGAACCAGGTGGTGGTGCCGTCGCCCCAGGGCGCGTTGGAGCCGCCGGGCAGTCCACTGGTGTGGTTCAGCAGCTGGCCGACCTTGACCGAGGCGTAGGGGAAGTCCGGGAGGTACTGCTGGACGGTGGCGTCCAGGTCGATCCGGCCCTCGGCGGCGAGCTGGAGGACGACGGTGGCGGTGAAGACCTTCGAGATCGACCCGACCCGGAACCTGCCCTGCGGGTCCACGTCCGTGCCGTCCTCCGCCGAGGTGCCCTCGAAGCGCCCGGAGGAACCGGTGACGCGCACGAAGGCGGCGGAGACGTCGGCGGCGGGCCGCTTGGCGAGGGCTGCCCGGACAGCGGCCGGGTCGAGCGGCGGCAGCGCGGACGCACTCGCCGAAGCGGACGCACCGGCCGACGGGGTGGCGGGCGTCGCGGCGAGGGCGGGCGCGCCCGCCCCGACCGTCAGCGCGGCCGCCAGGGCGCCGGCGGCGGCGACAACGGCCCAACGGGTGCGGTGCGTGTAGGCGTTCACGGTGCGGTCCATCTCCAGACTGATCGTCATCCGGGCCGGTTCGTTTCCCGGCCAGCACGAAGAGTCTCCCGAACCCGGGCGCCAAGATCATCGGGGTCGGGCCCTGATGATCCCCTGATTTTCTGTCAGGGATGACCCGGAACTCCTAGCCTCAAGAGGGCAGGTCATGCCGTCTCAGTTCACCTTGGGAGGGTTCACGATGCAGCAACCGAGACATGTCGTAGTGACCGGCAGCGCCGGGTTGGTCGGCTCGGCGATCGTGCGCCGACTGAGAGCCGCGGGCCGCCCGGTCGTCGGCGTCGATCGCCTGCCCTCCCCCGACACGTCCGTGGTGGCGGACCTGCGCGATCCCGGGGCGTGGCGCCATGTGCTGCCCGGGGCAGGGGCGGTCGTCCACACGGCGGCTCTGCACGCGCCGCACGTCGGCGTGCACCCGGACGACGAGTTCCACGAGATCAACGTCCTGGCGACCCGGGACCTACTGGACGCGTCCATCGCCGCAGGAGTGCGCCGTTTCGTCTACACGAGCTCGACCTCGATGTACGGGTATGCGCTGGAGCCGACGGACGCGGCGGTCTGGATCACCGAGGACGTCACCTGTCGTCCGCGCGACATCTATGACGAGACGAAACTCGCGGCCGAACGTCTGGTGCTCGGCGCGGCGGGCGCGTTGGGCACGGTGTGCCTGCGCATCGCCCGCTGCTTCCCCGAACCGCCGGCGGTCCAGGCCAGGCACCGGCTCTACCGGGGTGTGGACATCTCCGATGTCGCAGAGGCCCACCTGCTCGCTGTCCAGGGCACCCGGGAGGCGGGCGGAGTACTGAACATCGCCGGCCCGTACCCGTGGTGGCGGAAGGAGGACCTGCGGCAACTGCGGCACGGTCCCGCCGCGCTCATCACACAGCGGGCCCCCGAGGTGGCGGCCGGCTTCGGCCGGTACGGATGGACGTTGCCGACGTCGATCGACCGGGTGTACGTGTCGGCGCGAGCGGGTGCGGTGCTCGGCTACCGCGCCCGTCACGGGGTGACGGCGCTGCTGGCCGAGGCAGGGCCGGACGCCCGCTGGAAGCCGGTTTCCAGGAACCGATCGACTGAGCCGACTGCCTGCTCCGGGCAGTAGGGCTAGCGAGGCTGAGGAGCGGGAAGTCGGCGGGACCGACTTCCCGCTCCTCTTGTTCCACGGGGTTGCAGTGGGGCTTGAAGTGGGCTGCGGGGTGCGGTGGTTGTAGTGGTGGCCGGTGATGAGGGGGTAGGCCCAGGCGAGCAACGCGAGGAGCAGGGCGAAGGGGAGGAGGGTGCAGAGGGTCGCGCTGCCCGGACTATGGCGGGGTTCAGGGGGCATCGGGGGCGGTGGTCGCGGTGGGGAGGTCGAGTTCGGCCCAGACGGTCTTGGAGTTGGGGTGGCGGGGGATGGTGCCCCAGCGGTCGGCGAGGGCGTCGATGAGGGTGAGGCCCCGGCCGGACTGGGCGTTGGGGAGGTGGACGGTGGGGAGGGCGGGGAGCTTGTCACCCCTGGGGTCGCTGATCTCGATGCGGAGGGTGGTGCCCCGGCGCACGGTGGTGGTGAGGGCGAGGTGCAGCTCGAAGCCGCGCCCCGGAACGCGTCCGTGCGAGATCGCGTTCGCGGCCAGCTCGGCGACGATGAGGAGCGCGGAGTAGAACGGCTCGGTGTGGCTGAAGTTGATTCCCCAGGCGGTGAGTTGACGTCGGGCGATGCGGCGGCAGATGGCGGCGCCCTTGGGCGTGGCGGTGAGGGTGGCGGTGTGGCTGCGGGGCCTGTCGAGGGGGATTTCGGTCGTCATGGGAGAAAAGCGTGGCGGTGCGGACGTACGCTGACCACGGATCTGACGGGCACGGAGCGTGCTTGTGCGGATGCGGAGGGTCGGCTTGTCAGCTGGCCCAGATCAATCGATCGCAAGCACGTGTGAGCAAGGGGCGGGTGGTACCCATGGGTGGCGTCGAGCGCACGGTGTTCGATGACGGTGAGACGGCGGAGAACTCGGACGGGGTCGCGGAGTTCTACAGCGCGGTCGGGAAGCTGATCAAGCTCTTCCGCGAGCGAGCCGGTATCACGCAGAAGCAGCTGGCCAAGATGACCGGCTACAGCGAGGACCTGGTCGGAGCGATCGAGCGAGGTGTCCGGACCCCGAGAGTCGAGTACCTGTCGGTGGTGGATGAACTTCTCGACGCGCGTGGCGCGTTGAAGGTCGTCGCGGACGACGTGATGAAGGCGAAGATCCGGGTCAGCGAGCGGCACCCGGCCTTCTCCAAGGCCTTCACGGTCGAGGAGAACCGGGCCATCGAGATCCACGACTACAGCACGATGGTGATCCCGGGGCTACTCCAGACCGAGGCGTACATCCGCGCTTTGTACGAGATGCGTCGACCGCTGCTCTCGCCCGAGAAGATCGACGAGTGGGTGGCGGTGCGGCTGGCCCGAAAGGAAATCCTGGCGCGCTGGCCCCTGCCGGTAATCACATGGGTGATCGACGAGAGCGTCCTCCGACGCCCCCTGGGCGGATGGGACGTCCACAAGGAGCAGCTCCAGCACCTTCTCAAGATCGGACAGATGCGAGGCCCCGAGCTCCAGGTCATGCCGCTCGACCGGATGAACCACGCCGGAATGGGCGGATCGTTCGCGCTTCTCACTCCGCCCGGCGGCAGGCCGCAGATCGGCTACGCGGCGGCGCAGCACGTGAATCGATTGATCACGGATCCGGCGGAAGTCCGTAATATGGCCGCACGGTACAGCAGTATCCGAGCCCAGGCCTTGGGGCTGAAGGAGTCCCTGGCCCTGATCGAAGCGATTCTGGGAGAGCGGTAGGCATGGCCGAGCTTGCATGGTTCAAGAGCAGCTACAGCACCAACGAGGACGCCAACTGCGTCGAGGTCGCCGACACCCCCGGTGTCGTCCACGTGCGTGACTCCAAGGACAAGAGCGGCCCGCAGCTGGCCTTCGAGCCGGCCGCGTGGAAGGCGTTCGTGGTGTTCGCCGCGACCGCCGAGGTCTGAACGGCCTCCCCTCAACGGCCCACCCCCTTCCACGCGGCGGGCCGTTGACACACCGTCATCGACCTCGCGCGCCCTCCAGCTCCCGCCGCATGAGGAAGCACATCGTCTCGTAACGACGGATCTCCCCGCAGGGCCCTTCCTCGTCCCACGCATCGGGCTTGCGGTCGTAGGCCATGTAGCCCAACCGCTCGTACAACGCGCGGGCCCGGGGGTGGTGAACTGTTGACGC
>NZ_JBICZB010000110.1:0-17462 GCF_043201815.1 Kitasatospora sp. NPDC048296 | reverse complement strand
GCACAACCGACAACGACTGAACACGACCAACGAGACCACTCAGTGGCCCACGATTGAACCGTCCAGACTGGCACCAGATTGGGCCGCCGCCGACACACCATCGTCAGCGTGATGGAGGGCGTCTTCGCGCCCAAGGACAACATGGCGCTGATCTACCTGATCATGCGCCTCGACGCCGCCCACCAGGAGTCGCAGAACAAGAGCCAGGCCGTACGGGACGTGAAGGCCGCACAGCGTGATGCGGGGAGTTGGCTCGGTGGTGCCCCGACCTACGGGCTGCGCGCGGAGAAGGAGATCCACGGCAAGCTCGCCGTCTACCGGCTCTGCCACGAGGACGATGAGGCGAAGAACCTCCGCGAGATCTGGGCAACGATCAAGGTCCACATGGACGAGCCCATCAAGCCCGGCAAGAAGCACCCTGGCTCGCTCTCGGGCATCTGTGCCGACATGAACGAGCGTGGCGTCCCGACCCGGGGCCGCCGCAAGGGAAAGGAACGGGCCGACTCGCAGTGGGCGACCCGGACGCTCAAGGGCATCCTGATGAACCCCGCCATCGCAGGCATGAGCTACGAGACGATCTACAAGGTGAAGGAGGACGGTACGCGGACGAAGACCGTCGAGGGCTACCGGATCAACCGGGACGACGAAGGCCGTCCGATCATGATCTGCGAGCCGATCATCCCGCCGTCCGAGTGGTACGAGCTGCAGGACTGGCTCGCTGGGCGGGGGCGTGGCCAGGGGCTGTCCCGAGGCACCTCCGTGCTGGCGAGCCTGAAGAACACCGACAAGGAAGCCGTCCTCACCTGCGAGTGCACGCGTCCGATGACCAGCCTGAACGCGGCGACCACGGACCCGAAGGTCAAGCCGGTCTACCGCTGCACCCGGGCTCCGGGAGCCGCTGCCGAGGACGAGCACGAGGGTGGCAACGCCATCATGCTGAAGCACCTGGACGAGCACGTGGCTCGACGGATCTTCGCGCTCATCCGGGCCGCCGAGGACGATCCTGAGGTGCTGCCGGTCATCGCCGAGGCCACGAGGACCTTCGCGCGCTCGATGGAGAGCCCGGAAGCGGCGGCCGAACGAACCAAGCTGGTGGCCGAACGGGCAGACGCGACAAGGGCGCTGACCGAGCTGTACGACGACTTCGACGCCAACGTCTACAGCGGCAGGATGGGTCGAGACCGCTTCCTGGCCAAGAAGGCGAAGATCGAGTCGCGCCTCGATGCCGCGGAGGTCCGGCTGGGCGACCTGCGCGAGCCGGAGGACGTGGTTCTGCCACTCTCGGAGTGGTTGCCGGCCGACCCGGACATCGATCCGGTGGGGGAGGAGTCGTGGTGGTACGGCGCTGATCTCAACGCTCGCCGCAGCTTCGTCAGCCTCTTCGTCCGGCGCATCGTGATCACGAAGGCGGAGAGCCGGTGGGGCCACTCGCGGACGGCGGCGTACGACGTCGAGCCGCGCGTGAAGCTGGACTGGGTCCGGCGGAGCGACGACGGTGACGATGCCTCGGAGGACGGGGCGGAGTAACCGCTCATAACGACGAGAAGGGGGCAGCCCGTCACGGGCTGCCCCCTTCTCGTCAGCCCCAGGGACCGAGGACCGTGAGGACCGGCATGCGATAGGCGAGGTGGGACCCGCCGCCGATGGGGACGTCCACGCGCTGGATGGCCAGCTCGCAGAGCGCCTCGCCGCCAGTGGCGTCGAGAGCGGCCCGTACAGCTGGCAAGGACTCGGCGAACTTCCAGGAGGCGGACTGGAAGCGGAACATGCCGAGGCCCGGAAGCTGCGCGAGGCGAAAGTCGACCGTCACGCTTGGGTGCGGGCCACGTCCGGCCTTGGCCAGCGCCCTACGGTCAGCCATCGACCGAGGGCATCCGCAGGGGGAGCCGGCCGCTGTGGGCGGGGAGAGGAAGGTGCTCCCGTTGCAGTGGTGGACGAGTCGGCCTTGGCCCCACAGCCGCATGTCGGTGGTGATCGCCTCGGCGTTGGTGATAATCCGCATCGTCGGGGTGCGGGTCATCACCTCGATCTCGCCGTCCGTCGCAGCGGCAGTGCGCGGATGGGCCAGCTCGAAGTGGTCAGCGACGGCCACCGCGACCGGGAGCTGGGAGGTTGTCACTCGCCAGGCGGCGAGTGACTCGGGCCGGTTGTCCACGCGCCGGCCGAGGTGGAGCCGCCCGACTGGTTGGGCGACCGCCGAGGGGGATTGGGCACTCGCCGCGCTGGTGAGTATCGCGGCGGTGGGGTTGGGGGACTTCCGCGCGAGGGCGGTGACGGGCATGGGTCTCCTGTCCGGCGGTTGGCTCCCTGTGCGCGGGCAGCGTGAGGGAGCCGATGGCGGTGTGGGCGGTGTTGGGGGTGGTGTTCGCTCCAGATCGGGAGCGGCGAGACGCGCCGGTTGCTGGGCGGCGTCGTGAAGCCGGGCCACGCGCCAGACGGCGGGGCGGGCGGCGGAGAAGCTGCGTCGCGGAGCGGGGCAGGGCGGAAGCCTGCGTGCGCGGGCGGCAGCTGGGGAAGACCGTCAGATCGGTCTGGGCATTCCGGCAGTGAACGCCGGAGCCGGAGGTGTGCGCCGGGGCGGTGCCGACGCGATCACCGCACGGGGCGTGGTGGTGCGGTGGTGAGCGGTGATCGGCACGGGGTTCCTTTCTTCCTCGATGGCTGGCAGGTGGTGGCCCTGCAGCGTGGCTGATGGGTGGTGGACGGGCGGGCGCGGTGGCGGTGGCCGCGCCGGTGGACGGTAGCTCCAAATTCCGGCCGCGCCAAGCGGCGCGCCCGTGGTGCAGGGGGTGCACTGTAGGCGGGGTTGGGCGCTTTGCGAAGAACGATCATGGTCGTGCTTCGGGAACGGCCGGCGGGCTACGCCTGCGGTGTGGTGTCTGATGGCTGGTCGGCCTGCTTGAAGGTCGGGTAGCGCAGGAAGACCATGGGGCTTTCGCGGAGCGGGCCGCGGCGGCGGTTCTCCTCGGCGATGGCGCGGGCGATGCGGTCGTTCAGCTCCTCGGCGTGCTGGGGGAACATCGCGCAGTACTGGTCGACCGCCTTGAACGCCTCGCTGGTGCTCATCATGAGGTCGAGCAGGAAGCGGTACCGGGCGACGACCTCGCTGGTGAGCTGGGCGATGTGCTTGTTGGAGGAGGACTCGGGCGGGCCGAGGAACTCCTCCAGGGGCAGGCCGAAGACCTTGGCGAAGCCGATCGCCTCGTCGAGGTTGATCCGGCGGCGGGGCTCGCCGTTCTCGATCCGCCACACGGAGGACTGGTTCATCGGGTACCCGGCGGCGGTCATCCGTTTGGCCAGTTCACCGGTGCTCCACCCCCGGTACTCGCGCTCCAGGCGGACGCGTTCGGTGGCGTGCTCCTCGCTGAGCGCGGGAGCCGCCGGGGAGCCTCCTGGCTGGCCTGCCTTGTTGGACATTCGATTCACCTCGCATCAGTCTTTGATCGTTCTTGCATTCGAGCTGGCAGGCATGGTACGTTCCTCCGCCGCGAATGGCAAATCCATTCGAAACGCATCGCCGCCTAGCTTCGGAGCGCACCACGACCACCGCCACACCGATACTTCCCGCCCACGCCGCGCCCCGCGTCCGGGCCACCCGCGTGACCTTCTGGGACCGCCTCGTCGTCGCCCTGATCGGCGCGGCCGGGTTCGCCCTGTCCTTCGACGCCCTGCAGCAGATGGCCGTCGCCATCCACGTGCGCGGCCCGCTGACCTACGTCTTCCCGTTCACCATCGACGGGTTCATCGCCTACGGCGTGCGCGCCCTGCTCGTCCTGCGCACTGCACCGTTGGCGGCCCGCGTATACGCCTGGTTCCTGTTCGCCGGCGCGACCGCCGCCAGCGTATGGGCCAACGCCCTGCACGCCGTGCGCCTCAACCACCTGCTCGACCACATCGGCGGGCTGAGGCTCGGTGACAGCGTCGTCGGCGCGCTGTCCACCCTCTCGCCGCTCGCCCTCGGCGGCGCCGTCCACCTCTACATCCTCATCGCCCGCCACGCCCCCACCCTGCCAACCACGGGGACCGGACCGTCCGGCGCGACTTCCGCCGACCGCATGGCCCCTGTCTCCACCGAGCCGGACGGTCCGAGCGGTCCGGATGGTCCGGTCCGGTCGGCGGTCCCAGCTCGCGCGGACCATGGTCCGTCCACCGCGAGCGGCAGCGGTCCGTCCGGTGGGACTTCTGCCGACCCAGCACGGTCCACGTTCGTCGAGCCGGACGGTCCGGACGGTCCGGCCTCCGGTGCGGAGCCCGCAGGCGCCGTCCAGCGCTGGTCCGGTGACGCCCACCCCGGTCCGGACCAGGACGGGTCGGCAGAACTCCCCGTCCCAAGTCCGCGGACCGGGGACCACGTTCCGCAGGTGAGCGAGGAACAGATTCCTGCGGGTGATGACGGTCCGGCTCGGCGGACCGGGCGGCCTCCGGGTGCCTCGATGGACCAGCTTCTGGAGGCCAGCCGTCCCGCGGTCCGGGCGCACGGCCGTCCCAGCCGTCCGGTCGTCGAGCGGGCGGTCCGCGAGGCCAACCTGCCGCTCGGCAGTACCCGGTTCACGGTCCTGATGGACGAACTCCGCAAGGAGTTCCCGGCGGACCAAGCCCGCCAGCATCCGCTGACCGACTGACCCGGCCATGGTGACCGACCGGGTCAGTCGCTCGGTCGGTCACCAGACTTCTGCCGATGCGCAGAAGTCCCTCACCCACCGGTCCCGTCCGCGGTCACTGCCCGACCCGGACGGGACCGGCCTCTCGCCAGGCGCGGTCCCGGACCGTCCCGCCGCCCCGCGACCGCGCCCCCTTCTACCCGCGAAGTCCGGCACCGCCAAGCCGGACTTGGCCCGGACACTGCACACCCCGACCCCACCACCCCTGGAGCGCGCCCTGACCGACACCCGACCCACGCCGCACGATCACTCGACCGGTTCTGTAACCTCGCTGGACCGCAACGGAGTTGACCACCCCCACGCCAACAGCGGAGCAAGCGAGTGGCTGCGTCCGTCCTACGGACGGTCGCAGCCGGAAGCCCCCACCCAGGAGGGCGAGGGCCGGCCGGTGATGCCGCGCGCGAGGGCGCACGCGGCATCACCGGCCCAGCACCGCGAGGGCGCGGCACTGGGGGAGGAGAAGCCCGACACATCCGCCGCGCCATCTGCCGCTGCCAACGCGCAGACCGCCGCGCCGCGTCCTCTGCGCGCTACCGAGATCGCCGCGAAGCGCCGAAAGCCCAAGCGCCGTACGCGCGACGCCGCGAACCTGAAGAACGACAAGATCACGGTCCGGTTCAACCCTGAGGAGGCCGCAGCGCTCCGCCAGCGCGCCGGCGAACTGGGCATCTCCGTCTCCGCCTACATCGCCCGCAAGGCCCTGGCCGAAGACGGCGCCATCGCCGGCTCCCGCGACGAGCAGCTGGACGCAGCGATCGACGAGCTGGCCGCCACCCGTCCGCAGCTGGCGGGCATCGGTCGGAACATCAACCAGATCGCGCACCTGGGCCACATGGGCATCGCCCAGGAACCCGGTCCGGCCCGCGACGCCTTCATCGCCGGGACTGTGCTCGCCAACGCGGTGCGCGAAGCGGTGGCGGACATCGACCGTACAGGGATGCGGCTGGCAAAGGCCGGCAGCCGGTGATCAGCAAGCCGATCCGCGGCGGTAACACCCTGGGTGCGCTGAAGTACCTGTACGGGCCGGGCAAGGCGAACGAGCACACCGACGCGCACATCGTCGCGTCCTGGGACGGCTTCGCGCCGGACCCGGGGCGCGACCCGGAGGCGACCCTGGAGCAGCTGCGGGACGCTCTCGACCTCCACGTCGTCCGCTACCGGGCGAAGCGGAAGATCGACAAGCACGTCTACCACCGCCCGGTTCGCGCAGACCCTGGCGACCGCATCCTGACCGACGAGGAGTGGGGCGACATCGCCCGTCGGCTCGTGGCCGCCGCCGGCATCGCCCCGGATGGTGACGAGGACGGCTGCCGCTGGGTGGCCGTCCGCCACGCCGACGACCACATCCACATCCTGGCCACGATGATCCGCGGCGACCTCATCCAGGCCAACATCCGCAAGGACCAGTACCGCGTCGAAGACGAACTCACCAAGATCGAGCGCCAGTACGGCCTTACCGACCTCTCCGACACCCGCACCCGCGAATACCGGGACGCGATCCCCAAGCGCGCCACGGGGAAGGAACTGCACAAGGCCCAACGCCTCGGGCGGGAGGGCACCGACCGCGACCGCCTGCGCACTGCCGTGCGCCAGGCACTGGCCGGAGCCGCCAGCGAGGAGGAGTTCGCCGCCCGGCTCGCCGCGAAGGGCGTCCTGTTCGGCGTGCGCCGGGCGCCGTCCGGCGACGTGACCGGCTACAAGTTCGCCCTCCCCGCCGGCGACGAGAGCGGGCCGGTCTGGTTCTCCGGCAGCAAGCTCGCCGCCGACCTCACCCAGCCCAAGATCCGGGCACGTTTCGGCCTCGGCGTCGACCAACCCGCATCCAGCCGACCAGGCGAGCGGGCGCGTCCGGCGGTGGGCCGGTACAGGGCCAGCACCACCATCGACCACACCGTTCGAGTCCTCGACGAGGACCTCGACGGCGGCCAGGCCGCCGCACTGGTCGACGGAGGCATCGAGGTCCTCGACACCCTCGCCCAGACCAGCCCCGTTCTGTCCAGGAAGGAACTCCACCAGGCCGCACGGGCGCTGGAGTACACCCGCGTCGCCCACACCCGCGCCGCTGACGCCGACCTGCGCGCGATGCGCTCCGCCGCCCGCGAACTCCTCTACGCCGGGCCCAGCACCGGCCGGGGCGAGGACGGCACGGCCGCCGCAACGATCCTGACCAGCCTCGTACTGCTCGCGATCGTGATCGCCAAGTGGCACGCCGCCCAAGGCCACCGGCACCAGGCCGACGCCGCCCGCGAGGCGGCCGGCCACCTTCGCGCTGCCTATGCCCGGCACGCCGCCAAGCCGATGGCAAACCTCGCTCTCGAAGGCCGGCTCATGCCAATGCCGGACCGCGACCGACAGGCCAACGCGGTCCGCCGTGTGCTGCCCGCCGACCAGGCCGCCCGCCTCCTCTCCGAGGACAACTGGGCAGCCCTCGCCGCCACCCTCGCCCAGGCCGAAGCAGCCGGCCACGACCCGACCACCCTGCTCGCCCACGCCGCCGGGCGGCGCGAACTCGCCACCGCCGACTCACCCGCAGCCGTCCTCACCTGGCGCATCCGTCGCGATGCCGGCCTCCCTGCCCCTGCCCCTGCCCCCGCGCCGTTCGCCACGCAGGACGACCTGCGCACCAGCGCAGCCCTATCCAGGAGCACCACCCGCCGCACTACCACCGCGGCGACCACAGCCGTACAGCCGCCCAGGCCACCGGCACCGCCCACGGCCGACACCAACCGCCCCCGACGGTAGTCGACCTGGCGACGGCGGGTGCGGGAGACCCTCTCGCACCCGCCTCCTCGGCGGCCTCGCACCCGAAGCACGCAACTCTCGTCCACCAGTTCATCGCCCTCGAAGCAGGACCCCGAGTACTACAGCAGCAGATCAACGGAGTCGTGATCGAGGTTGACCGGTTGCACTGCTGGAGGCAAGCCCTGCAGTCCTGTGGCCGGGCGAAGACCCTCGGATTCGGCTCCGCGAGATCGAAGTTGATCGATTGTGACCGCGCTGCTCGAATCTGCTGCTGCAGTACCGGCGTGCGCCTTGCGTGCGGCCTGTCAGCTTGTCGAGCGGGTCCAGTGCGATCCGATCCACATCGGCTCCGCAGGGCGCGGGCCCGGGCTGCTCCGGCCAGGAGCCCGAGAGGGCTGGACAGGCTGGACAGCCTGGACGGCGAGCCGCGGATTGCGCTCCGCGCGGAGCAGAAGACCCCGGGCGTACGTCACATCCCGTACGGCCTTGCTGTGCTTCCGCAGGGCGGCATCAAGGTCGCGTCGGCGCTTGAATTCCTTCGCCCCGCTCTTGCGACGCTCCTCGGCCCTGAGCCTGGTCACGATTTGGGCGGTGTGCTTCTCGGCCTCGATGTGCCGGGCGAGGGAGACGAAGGCGTTCTGGGCAGCGACATTGCGCCGATACGTCTTCGCGGCGCGCTCCTCGGCCTGGCGGATCCGTTGGCGGCCAGCCTTGTTGAGGCAGCTGTCGGGTATGTGCACAGTCGGGGTCCCCTCCCTCTGGTCAACGGGCAGACCGTATCGGAGCGAGCGGCTGGCCGGTACTGCAGCAGCAGATTCGAGCAGCGCGGTCACAATCGATCAACTTCGATCTCGCAGACCCGAATCCGAGGGTCTACGCCCGACCACAGGACCGCCGGGCTTTGCCTTCAGCGATGCAAGCGGTCAACCTCGATCACGACTCCGTTGATCTGCTGCTGTAGTACGAGGAAGCAGACCAGGGCTGACGCCACAGGCGACGACAGACCACCGAGACGAGGCTTTCCTCGGAAAATCCGCAGCGCTTTTCCGAGGAAAGCCGCCCCGGATTTCCCGAGGAAACCACCCCAGCGCGCCACCAACTGACCTGCGAGGCAATCATGGTGTTGATCTGATGTCTTCTTCGACGTCCGGGAACCGTTCGGCCGCCGGTCGTCTTGTGGTGCTTGCAACCGACACCGAAGGGCACCGCATGACCAACCCGGCTGGCACCGACCACAACTCCCACCACCGCAACGTCGTCCTCGCCGTCCCCCACCCCGAACCCCTCAGCCCGCGCGGCATTACCATCACCTGCGCCGCGTGCAACGCCGCCCGCGACTGGCTCCTGATCCATGTCCAACCCGACATGGTCTTCGTCCGATGCCGTTGCACCGCTGAGTTCCGTGTACGTTCCCCGTGTTGCAGCAGGTCGTGTTGCTTGGCCTGCCGGAGCAAGCTACCCGCTGCCCCACATTCGGAGAGCTCACCAGCCGCGGGCGCCGTCGGTTAGCTCGCGCAGCAGGTCGGCGTGCCCGGCATGGCGGTGGGTCTCAGCCACCAAGTGGGTCATGGCCCAGCGCAGCGTGTAGTCGCTGTCGGTCTGGGCGCCGGTGGAGTCCAGGTCCAGTGCGGCGATGATCTCGTCGCTGGTGGCGCATGCCTCGCGGTAGCGGGTCACCAGATCCGCCCGTCCGGTGTCGGCGGTGTGCCAGTCGCCGTCGGGATCTTCGGGGCCGAACGGCATCGGGACGTTGCCGCCGCCGAGCCGATTGGCGAACCAGTCGTACTCGACACAGGTCAGGTGGCTGAGGACGCCGCCGAGGGTGGTCGCGGATCCGACGTGCCGCCGGGCCAACTGCTCAGCGGTCAGCCCGTCGGTCTTGGCCACGACGGTCGCACGGGCGAACCGCAGGAAGGCCCAGAGCATCTCTTTCTCGTCCAGTTGGTGTGCCGGGATGCGACGGCCGGGCACTGGTGCGACCGGGACGTGGTGGGACATGGTGCTCTCTCTTCGTTTCAGCGGGCCGACAGCTTGGCCTCGACCTCGGCCAGGGCTTCGGGTGTGAAGGCCCGGACGAAGGGGACGATGACGATTGCGGCGGCAGCGGCGAACAGTGCGAACGTGATCCGATAGCCCACGGCCTGTCCGAGACCGCCAGCCACGGCCGCGCCCAGTGGCAGGGCGCCCCCGCTGAAGAGCCGGGACGCCGAGCTGTAGCGGCCCATCATGTCTGCCCCCACCAGGGCCTGGCTGATCGTGCGCGTGTTGACCACCCACAGCGTGCTGCCGAGGCCGCCGAGGAACGCCGCGGCGCCGCAGGCCCAGACGTTCGCGGCGACGGCGGGGACAGCCACCATCGAGGCCGCGGCGACGATGTTGGCGAACATGGCCCAACGACGGCCCAGCAGACGGTTGACCCGGCCTACGACGAGTGTCCCGATCAGCCCGCCGACGCCGAGCGCGCCGACCAGGGCACCGTACCCGGTGGGGCTCACCTTCCATGTCCTGGTCGCGACCAGTGGCATCAGCGCGAACCACGCGGCCCAGCAGAAGACCAGCGCGGCGACCGACAGCGAGAGCGTCCGGAGCAACTGCTGCCTCCACAGGAATCGCAGCCCCTCGCCGATCTGCCGGTTCACCGAGACCTGCGGCCGGTCGGCGGCGCGGGCGACCTTGAACCGGCCTACCAGCAGAGGTAGGACGGCCGTCGCCGCCAGGTAGCCGCCGGTGGACACGCCGAGGGCCAGGCTCGCGCTCACCGTCACCAGCACGCCGCCGACGAACGGCCCGACGAACTCATTGGACACCGTCTCCACGCCCGTCATCACCGCATTGACGCGCTCCCGCCGGGCCGGTGCGATGGCGCTCGGAACGAGTGCGGAGGCCGAGGTCAGCGCGATGACCTCCGCCACGCCGAGCACCACCGCGCCGGCATAGAGCAGCGGCAGGCCGATCGCATCGGCCTCCATGGCAGCCAGGACGGCGGCGATCGCGGCGACGCGCAGGCCGTTGGCCAGCCACAGCAGCCGGCGCCGGTCGGCACGGTCGACCAGGGCGCCGACGTGCAGGGCGACCAGCAGCCAGGGGAGGGTCATGGTGAACAGGACGCCCGAGACCAGCACCGGGGACTTCGTCAGCGAGCTGGCGATCAGCGGCAGGGCGACCTTGGTGACGCCGTCGGTCAGGTTCGTCACGGCGGTGAAGGCCACCAGCACCTGGGCGTTGCGTGCACTCGGATCGGCTGCCGACTGTTCCTCCCCGTCTCGGTCGACGGCGGCACGGGCCACCATCTGGTCCGGCATCACAACTCCTTGCGTTGTGCTTCGGTCGTGGGAGCCGCAAGACTCACACGTCGGCCTCGCGGCAGGCCAGCAGTTCGGTGCAACGCCGAACCATGGGCGGGTCGACGCCTTCGGATACCGTGGGCGGCGCCGTCGATCGAGGCCGTGACCAGCCGGACTAGGTGAGAGGGAAGCGTGTTGCGACTGAACCTGGTCGTGGAGGCCCAGGATCTGGGCCGTACCCGGATCGCGGTCTCGCCGTTGCAGAACCTGATCATCGGCTTCTGGGGTCACCAGCCCTCACGGGAAGCCCGCTTGTGGCAACGGACCGTCCGTCGGCACGTCCCACATGCCGCCGCGCCGCTGCTGGAGCTGATCAACTCGCATCCCTGGTACGTCCCGGACTTTCTCACCCCGCTCCTCCCGGCGGCGCACAACACCGCAGGAGCGTTGCTCGCCGCCGAACTGGACGCGTTGCGTTCTGCCACCGAGGCCCAGATCCGGGCTGACCTTCGGTACGTCGACGCGCTGCCCGGCGTGCCCAGCAGCGTGCTGGAACTGCGCGAGGGAGCCGGGCGCCACCTGGCCCGCCTTGTCGACGCGGCCCACTCTCTGTTCCGCTCCTGCCTGGCCGAGGACTGGCCGGGAATCGAGCAGCGGCTTCGCACCGACATCGCCCACCGCGGGGCCCAGATGGCCTCCTCCGGCTCGGGGGTCGTGCTGACCGGCCTGAGCAGCAGGCTCACCTGGCGCGACAACAACACCCTGACCGTCGCGCTCGACGGCTGCCGCCGACGACAGGGCCCCCAGGAATCGACCGTCAGCCTGTCCGGCCATGGGCTGGTCCTGATGCCCAGCCCATTCGCCGGCGCCGACTCGATCATCATCACTGGGTCAGTGACCGCCTCCCGGCAGGCCGTCATCGCCTACCGCGCCGCCTCCTCACCCCCGGCCGCTCACGAGCGCGACGCCCTCACGGCACTCGTCGGTCGCGGACGGGCTCGCGCGCTACGCGCCGTCCAGGGGACCGCCACCACCACCGACCTCGCCCGCCGCCTCGGAGTAGGCAAATCCACTGCATCCGAGCACGCAGCCGCTCTGCGCGCCGCAGGCCTGGTCACCACACACCGCACCGGCCGCAACGTACGCCACACCACCACCGATCTCGCCCGCCGCCTGCTGACCGACAACGCGTCAGAACCTGCTGGCCCCCTCCCATGGAGGGGGTGAGCCCCATGGCGATGAGCCGCGAGGAAGCCGCCGCGTTCGTGCAGCGGATCATGGACGCGGACTACTTCAGCGATGACGAGGTGGACGGCTGGCTGGATCAGCTCGACAAGTCCCTGAGCTGTCCGACTGGCTACGTCAGCGGCCTGATCTTCTGGCCAAAGGGATCCGAGCTCTCAGCCGAGGAAGTAGTAGATCAAGCGCTGGCCTACCGGCCGTTCGCGCTGTGACTCCGCGCTGCCACACGCGGGAGACGCTGCTCTGGGCTGGCTGCTGATCAACGGCAGCGAGTGCTCATGCAACACACACGGACTGGGCACGGAACACGAGTGGCGGGAACACGGCCTGGAAACCGCCGACGTCACCGCCGCTCGAGGCGCCACGGAGGACGAGCAGGTCTGGGCGTCCTTCGACGAGATGTACCGGGGCCTCGGGTTCGACGGGCTGTTCCGGTACGCCTACCTCGACTAACGACCACCTGCCCAGCGCCGTTGTTCACTGAGTGAACAGGCGCGCTGTTCACTCAGTGAACGGGCACCTTGTTCACCGAGTGAACAGCTCGTTCAGAAACTGAACTACCGCACCGTTCAGACTCTGAACAAGAGTGCTGTTCAGAAACTGAACAGGAAGGGCAGATTTACCGAGTAAAACCGAGAGGCTTTCCTCGGCAAAGCAGGCTGTCCTTTACCCCGTAAAACGCTCCGGTGTCCTTACAGCCGGACCGCGCGATGGCGGGCGGCGGGAACGCCAACTTGGTTCCCAACCCTGCCGCTTGGAGAACAGGTGAGACCGGATCGAGTGTGATGGTGATCGCTCGACGATCGCGTCGATCTTCGAGCGGTCCTGTGCTACGTTCCGTGGTCCAACCGAAAATAGGCGACCCCGGCGGTGCTGGTAACACCCCGGGGTCCGGCAACAGGAGTACGACCTCCCGATGCGTATCCATCGTAGCGCCCACGTGCGCAACTTCACCGTGCTGCCCAACTGCCTGCTGCAGTACCGGCAGCTGTCCTACACCGCCCGCGGGCTGCTCGCGGACCTTCTCTCCCGCCCGGACGGCTGGCGTGAGGACGGCCGGCACATGGCCGACACCAGCCCGCAGGGGCGCGGCGCGATCCGCAAGGCCCTGAAGGAGCTGGCCGACGCGGGCTTCTACCGGGTCGAGAAGATCCGCATGCCGGACGGCACGATCATCACCGAGACCCACGTTTACGACACCCCGCAGCTGGCGCTGCCGGGTGCCACCTGTCCGGTCTCCGGTGAAGCGACCACCGGCGGTGCTGACGCCCTTGTAAAGAACCCGGATCAAGAAACCTCCCTCCCCGCCGTGCAGGCCAGCGAGCCGGTTCTCGCCGACGAGCCGCAGGCGAGGACGGGAGGGCGGGCGGAAGACCCCGAGGAGGAGGTCGACGAGCAGCCCGTGGCGGCGCCGGACGAGCAGGTCCGCGAGGCGGTCGCCACGCTGTTTCGGGTGATCCGCCCCGAGCGGCGCCTCCGAGTCGGCCAGGCCGAAGCCGAGGAACTCGCACCCCTCGTCGCGCAGTGGCTGGAGCGCGGCGCGACCCAAGCCGACCTCGCCCAGGCGCTGCTGCCAGGCCTGCCCGTCCCGATGCACTCGGCGGTCGCGGTGCTCCGCTACCGCCTGGAGCGCAAGATGCCACCCGTCCAGCCCGCCGTACAGCTTGCAGCGGCCCGGTACGCCGAGTGCGCCAAATGCCACGACCCAGTGCCCCAGCCGGGCATCTGCCGCCCCTGCGCAGGCCTCGGAGCTCGAGTGGCCACGGTCGGCGGCGAAGCGGCGGTAGCTCGTGTCGGTGCCGCGCGAGCTCGGGAGGCGATGCGCGCCGCGAAGGCCGCGTTGCAGATCAGTCCGGTCGCGATGGTTACCGGATAGGCCCTCGGACCGGCAGGGTTGTCCGGACTGATCTCCGGCTACGGACGGGCGTCGACCTGGATAACGGCGTGACGGCCATTGGTGCGCCACGGCGTCCCCATGCTGTCGAGGCGGGCGACGGTGGCGGCGTCGATGCCGACGATCACATCCGACTTCAGCGTCCGCAGGGCCGCGACGGACGACGGGAAGTAGCTCGCCGTCTCGGTGAACGAGGTAGTCGGCGGCCAGAGCTGGTCGCCGACCAGGCGGCGGTAGTTGAGGTCGCCCTTGAGGATCGTCAGCGCTGCACCCGCGAACTCCCCCCGAAGGCCGCTGGGCATGTCGTGGAACGACAGTGGCGCGCAGAAGAACGGGTGCGTGCGGACCACGAGCGCGCCGCTGTTCATCGCCTGCCACAGCCGACTGCCGGCCGCCTCGGCGGCCCGCGCAGGCGCGGTGCGCAGGCGTTCGACCGAGGCGAGGACGTCGGCCATCGTCGCGTCCGACACGTAGTACGGCTGCGGCTTCACGTACAGGACGACCTGCGCCGCCAGGCCGCCGGTCAGGAGGTGATCGATCAGCACGAGGTCTGGCAGCAGCTCCCGGCCAGCGTTGTCCGCGATGACACAGACCCGCCCGCCCTTCGCTCGTCCCAGCTCGGCCCAGAGCATCGCGCTGTCGTCGGCGACCAGGTCGGACTCGGTCAGGCCGCCGTCCTCCGCGGTGATCTGAAAGCTCAGGTCCGCGCGGTTGCCCCACAGCGCGGACAACAGGAGCGCGTTCGCCCGGCCGGTCGCCGACAGATCGTCGAGCTTGCTCAGCGCGGCCAGCTCGTCATCCACCGCCGCCCCGGCCAGCTCCGCGCTCTTGAACGGCGCGAACGGGTCGACGCCCTGCCACGCGCCGGGCCGGAAGTAGCCGATCGCGTCGAGCAGTCGGCGGTAGAAGTAGCTCTCCGCCCACAAGAACGGTGCCTGGCCCCAGGGCTTGCCCCACAGGCCCTCGCCCCACTCAAGCCACTGCGCGGCATCCGGAGCGTCCGCGCCCAGCGGCTCCAGGACGCCGGTGGTGCTTTCCACGAGCAACCGCCCGACCGCCGCCCGCTCGGCGGGACCGTACGGAAGTGCATCGAGTACCTGCTGGACGAGCTTCGGGTGGCGCTCGTGGAACACGCCCCAGGCGAAGGACCCGGGGACGTCGCTGCGGATCACGGGTGCGGTCGGCACGTGGGAACTCGTCTCTCTCGGCTTGGCGGGTAGTTGGGCTGTTGGCGTCTCATCGGCTGAGCCAATGAGACCGCCCAGTTGCAACCCTTCCAGGCCAACGGCGCTGCCGACCAGGACATGGCGCCCACCCCTACCACTCGGCAGCTATCGGCCGTCCGAACCGGAGCGGTGCCCCAATTGCCGCCGTCAAGCCGGGGCGCCGTCCACGAAGCAGCACCGGAAGCCGGTGTCGTCGTCGAACATGCTCGTGTCGGCGTCGTTGAAGGCAGACGGCGTCGCTCGCGCGAAGGGGCTCGTGAAGGCGCCGGCCTTGAGTTCGCGCCGTCCCGGCCCGGACTCGTCCGAACACCACTCCCAGGTGTTGCCGCACAGGTCGTAGACGCCGTACGCGCTGACGCCGCTGTGGAACCGGCTGACCGGCGTTGTCCGTCCGATGCCGCTCTCACGGCTGTTGCACTTGGCCGGGGTCAGCTGATCACCCCAGGGGTACAGGTCGCCGCGAGGTCCGCGGGCGGTCTTCTCCCATTGCCAGCTGGTCGGCAGGAGCTTGCCCGCCCAGAGCGCGTACGCGGCGGCGTCGTGCCAGGTGACGAACACCACGGGGTGGTCGAACAGGCTGTCTGGGCACTTCCCCTTGGGCCAGTGGCGGGGTGCCGGGTGCCCGGTGGCCGCGACGAAGCGGGAGAAGTCCGAGTTCGTGACCGGGAAGACGTCGATGTAGAAGTCCGGCAGCCAAATCGGCCTCTTCTCGGGGCCGGCGAGGTACACCCCAGCTTCGACGAGGGCCATCCGCTTGCCGTCGCCGGGGTGCGTGATCTGGTGTTGCCGGGGCAGCGCGTGTTCGGTCTCCGCGCGCTGGTCGGAGAGGACGGCGTCCGAGGTACCGGTCAACCGGACGAAGCGTTCGTGGACTTCGGGACCGGACGCGGCCAGCGACGTGTCCAGAGCAGCCTGGTTGACCGGCCGGGGCGTGATATCGGGGCCCCTCGACTCCCACTTCGACACCATGCGATCACTGATGCCGAGGTGAGCCGCGAACGCCTCGATGCTCATCCGCTTCGCCTTCCGAAGCGCCTTGACCTCGACACCGGTCCATACCTCTACGGTCGCCAACGCGGCCCCCACCCCACATCCATTGCGCCCAGCGGTCCCCTCGCCGGGGGCAACTAGAGTAGATCGGCTGGCACTTCGGCGTACTCCTTGCGGAGTTGTTCGATCACGGGGTGTGTGTCCGGGAAGGCCACGCCGTCGACGGCGTTGATTGCCCGGACGCCGATGCCGATGTTGGTGGCGAAGGCGGCGTCGAAGTTGGTGAGGTCGCTCAGCCGTACGGTCGCGGTCGACGACGGGTGGGCCTGCCGCAGCAGTTCCATCGTGGTGCCGACCAGGCACTCGGCGTCCGGCCAGACGACCTGATCTCCCCTGACGAAGCCGACGTTCCAGGTCCCGCCCTCGGAGATCACGGAGTCGGCGTCAGTGAAGAGTGCGTCGTCGAAGCCGGACCGCTGGGCGTTGCGCCGGTGGCGGAGCGAGCCGAAGAGGCCGACGCTCTTCACGGCCGGCATGTCGCGGGTGTAGACCACGGACTGGACGCGCATGGCAGGAAGGGGCAGTGGCCCGGCCGGCCGGGTGGTCACCAGAACGTGCGGGTGGGCGTCGTTCCCGACGTGTCCGAGGTCGAGGGCGGGATCGAAGACCGTCACCCTGATCACGCAGTCCCCGGAGGACGGCACGGCGCGGCGGGCGAAGTCCCGGACACGGTCGAGGTCGAGGTCAGTGTCGAAGACGGCGCGGCAGTCACGGGCCAGGCGCGCCAGGTGGAGGGAGAGGCCGCGCACGTGGCCGTCCTCCACACGGATCGAGGTGAAGTGCCCGTAATTCGTCAGGGCAAGGGCCTGGAGGTGGTCCAGGCTGATCGGGCTACCGTTCAGTTCCGCCATGGCGCCAAGCATGGCACCGGCCCCCAAGGGACGAGGCGCGGTTCCGGCCAGCCGGGCGCCGAAGTTCGGTGAAAGTTCAGGGCCGGGGCAGTGCCAGGACGTACCGGCATGGTCACCTTCGGCGGCAGCCTAGTCACGCAACGTTGGCTTCCCGGCTGGACAGTTCAAGGTCTGCACCCCTCGAACGGGGTGGGCGAGAACCGCACGGCGAGCCTTCACCCCAAGCAGCTCCCGACCTGGGAGGACCTCCGTGTCACAAGCACGCACCGGTTTCAGCCAGTTGGCGCTGGCCGACACCCCGAACGCCGTCGCGTGGGCCCGGCGACACACCGCTGACGTGCTCCGCAGTTGGCGAGTTCCGCCCGACACCATCGAGACAGCCAAACTCATCGTGTCCGAGCTGGTCACCAACGCCATCCTGAAGTTCCCCCCTGATCTTGGACAGCGGTTGCTTACGCTGCGGGGGTGAAGTCGCGCTGCAGTCTGGCTCGGGTTTCGAGTGGGGTGAGGTA
>NZ_JBICZB010000109.1:0-17588 GCF_043201815.1 Kitasatospora sp. NPDC048296 | reverse complement strand
CTCCCCCTTCGCGCCGCGGCGCGCGGGGTCAGAGCCTCGGGAGTTCGCTTCGCTCTCTCCCGGGCTCTTCGGTCTTCGCTTCGCTCATCTCGGCCGGCTCACCGGCCGGACTGACCAGGGGTCGCTTCGCTCCATGGAAGGCTCCCCCTTTCCCCCTCACACAATCGCGCGAGCTGTCTCGGGGTCCGGATCCCCAATCCGGGCATGCCAAAGGGGCCCCCGGCTGGAGACAGTACAGCCGGCAGGGCTCGGTCTTCTGTCCCCGGCTGGCTGCCGGGTGCCGCGCGACCGAGGGGCGCGCGAGGGCGTACAGGGCCGGCCTTCACCGTTCATGTACGCCGTTAGGGGTATGTCAGGGCTTCATGGAGTTGACGATCCGTTCGATGGGGTGTTTTTCATGCTGCAAGGCTCTGACCTGCGGAAACGCGGATTTCACCCCTTCTCGCGTCTCATGAAGCAAGAACGCATGAACGGGTGAAAACGGTGAGGGGGCTTCTCACTTCGGCGCGGAGTGCACGATGGCAGGACTCGTCATGTAGCCTTTGTCCAGGCAGCACGGCGAGCCTCGTAGTCGAGGTTGAGGTTTACTCCCTCCGCGAACCGCTCGACTTCACCCGAGCTGCCACGGAGAAGGGACCGGGGCTTGATCAACCCCGACCTTCGGGTCACACAGTACACCCCCCATCCGGGGGGCGTCCTCTCCCCCGCCGATACTCTCCAGTAACTCACTGTTATCTGTCGGTCGCGCGTGCGATCATGGGACTGGTGGGGGAGGGAGGATCAGCAGAATGCCCCCGACTCGCAGTTCGGACGTCCACGCGGCCGGTGCCGCAGCATCCATCGTCAGCTTCCTTACCTGGGTCCTCGGGCGCTACGTGTTCCACAGCGCAGCCGTCCCGCCGGAGGTGACCGGGATCCTGTTCCTGACCGTCCCCTACGCCTTGGGCGTTGCGGCGGCCTACGCGGTCCGTAGAGGCCGTCTGCGGGACGCTCGGGACGCGGTCTACCTGGAGTCCCTGAAGCCCGTTCAGACGGCCCCTCCGGCCCCTCCGGCCGGGCAGCCCCCGGCCAAGTAGCATGAACGCGCAGCGCCCCCCTCAGTTTGGATGAGGGGGGCGCTGTTGTTGCTGTGTCAGCTCTCGTCAGTCACCGCAGTTGCAGCCGCCGTCCGAGGCGAGTTCCACGATGCCGGGACGGCCGTAGGTGCGGGTGTTGGGCTCCAGGTTGAGCAACCCGTTCCACCAGCAGCTGGAGCGTTGGCCGGCCTCCCGGCCCTGTCCGCCGAGTACCACCAGCATGGGGCCGGCCTCGGGGTGCTCCTCCAGGAGGGCCAGGAGCGCGTTTGCCAGCGATCGGACGCTCAGCGGTTCGTCCTCGTCCTCGGTGGCGCGCTCCTGGTGGTCGACTACGGTCACGTCCTGGATGCGGTGTGCGGGGAAGAGGTGGCGGGGGCCGTCCGGGAGGGTCACCTCCAGGAAGCCATCTTCCGAGTGGGCGTAGCCGCTGAGGGAGTGGAGCTGGGGCGCGCCGTCCGTGAACCGGACGGTGAGGCCGGGGCGCTTCGGCAGGGCGCAGCAGGGGTCACTGCATGCGGGGTGGTGGGTCATCGGGTTTCCTTCCGGGTTGGGTGTGACGGGGTGGGCTGCACTTCCGCCGGCGGGGCGGTGGTTCGGTCCGCCAGGATCGCGCGCAGCCCCCGGACGCCGACCATGAGCCGGTGCGTCTCCTCCCGGCCCTGGATCGCCTCGTAGACCTCGTTCTCCATGACCTTCAGGAGGGCCTGGAGGGCTTCGAGCCTCCACCGCTCGATCTCCGAGGGGCCCGGCGTGACGGGCGGGTAGTCGGGGTGGTGGTCGGCGGTGGGTTCGTCGCACCAGACGCAGTGGTCGGGGTCGGTGGGCGGGAAGGGGAGCGTCCCGGTGGCGTTGGTGATGAAGGCGCCTCCCAGGTACTCGTCCACGATCTGGGAGATGCGGCCGGCCATCTGGCACCACTTGGAGTCGTCGCGGTCGTCGCGTTCCTCGTTGTGGCGCGAGACTCGCGCGGTGACGGTGAACGTACGGGCTTCGTAGCCCATGTCAGTCCTTCCTGAGGGTGGGGTAGGTGGTGGGCTGCACTTCCGCCGGCGGGGCGGTGGCTCGGCCCATGGTGTGCATGGTGTCGATCATGAGCTGAATTTCCTGGGGGGTCAGGTTCCGGGTGACGAGGCGGTGGCGGCCGCGGTGGGCCCGGGACCGGAGTTCCACCCACACCACCACGATGGCCATGTAGATGACGGTGCCGAGGGCGGTGCCGCCCATCACCGCGCCGAGCGTAGCGTTCACTCGGGGATCACCCCGGTGGCGCGGGCCATGGCGCGGTTGAGCGCGGCGGTGGCGTCCGGGGCTTCGGGGTCGACCAGGACCCGGATGGCCTCGGACATGGCGGCGAAGGCCAGGCCGAGCCGGACCAAGTCGTCCTGCCGGATGGTGGCGGGGCGGCGCGGGCGCGGGGGCCGTATGGGCATGGTCAAGTGGTGCTCCTAGGGGTTGATCTTCATCTCCACGGAGTTGCCCTCGAAGGCGATGCCGCCCTCGGTGGTCACGCCGTACTGTTCGGCGGCTGCGCGTTCGACCGCGCGGCCGGCAGGCTTTCCGCGTGCCCAGAGTTCGACCGCCTTGGACAAGTCGATGTTGTCCAGGAGGGTCGTGCGGTAGGCCTGGCGGTTGTACTTCTTCTTCGGGGACTTCGACCACCGGATGGTGGCCGTCACCAGAAGCTGGGCGTTTTCGATGTGGTCCTTGCGTTCGGCGGCGTCGCGCCGGGCCTTGTTGTCGGCCCGGGTCTGCGCGCGCTGCTGCTTCGGCTTGAGGATGTGTTCGGCGTACGCCTTCGAGACCTTCGCGCGGGAGCCCTTGGCGATGCCGCGCTGTCCGCGCACCCATCGCCGGACGGTGTCGACCGGGGCCCCGATCTGCGCGGCCGCCGCCTTCAGTCCGGCCGGGGTGTCGCCACCCACGGCGGCCAGGAGGGCGGACACCTGTCGTAGCGGGTCCGTCTCGCCGGTGACCTCCACCGGTATGAGGGCGGGGCGGAAATAGGCCTCGGCGGCCGCGGCGAAAGCCTCGTCAACGTTCATGGTCAGACCTTGATCTTCCAGGTGCCGAACTTCCGGCCGGTGAGGTCGATTTTCAGCGTGTTCTCGGGGTGCATGGTGAGGGCGTCGTAGTCCTCGGGCAGGTACAAGGCCGCGTCGACTTCGTGACAGGCGACCGGGCCGTGGCCGAGCTTCGCGGTGCCGTAGAGGTCCCACCAGGCGTTGCGCGCGTGCTGGGTGAGGATGGCGTGATACCAGTCGGGGCGCCGGTAGGCGAACCCCTCCCCCGAGAGCAGCATTTGAATCGTGGCGGCGTAGTCGTCCTTGAACTCGGCCAGCCGCTCGTCCAGGTGGGCGTCCTTGAGGGCGTCGATGTGGTTCCGGATGCCCTCGGACCACTTGCTGAGCCGCACCGTCTCCGTGGACGTCCAGGAGTCGAGGATGCGCAGCGGGGCGAACTCGCCGGCCTCGGCCAGGTCGTCCAGGAGGCGGGCGGTGGGGTGGCAGAGCCAGGCCTTCAGGCGGGGGCGCCCGGTGCCGAGGGGGGACATGATGATGTCCTTGCGTGCCCAGCGGTCGCGGTGTCCCTCCTGGTCGTCCGTGCCGGTGAAGTCCACCAGCCAGTAGCCGGCCCTCTTCTGGTCGAAGGGGATGGGGCCGGTCTGCTTCAGCGCGCCGAAGGCGACGAAGGTCGAGGAAGCGGCCGAGGGCCAGGAGGCAGTTCGGTCCAGCTCGATCGTCTTGGCGGTCCGGTCGAAGTGGGGCGACTTCCAGTCCCACGCGGGGACGTGGACTTCCTTGATCATGGGCGGCATGGGGCGCAGCCGCTGAAGCGGCTTCAGCTTGGCGTCGCCGCGCCCCTTGGTCGGCATGCCGCCCTGCTCCAGCCACTTCCAGGGGGAGAGCGGGGGGACGTCGGTCATGCGGTGATCTCCTCGTAGACGAGGGCCGTTCCAAAAACGACCGTGTAGATGGTGGTGATGACCATGAGGACGTTGACGAAGGTGCTGATGGTCTATCCCTTCGGGCGCCGCCGCCGCTTCCGGATTTCGTCCATTTCCAGGTGGTCGCGGAGCAGCGCTTCATATTGGGTGGTTGGTACGACAACTGCGGTGGAACGGCGCCAGCGAGTGAGCGTCAGAACCTCCCCGGCTACCACCCGATCGAGGTAGGCGCCCATCAGGTTCTGAAATTCAGCCGTAGGGACGGCCGTCCCATGAATGTGCGGGTTCGTCTGTGTCATCCGGCCATGATGACGCGGATGGTCCCCACTGCCGAGTCCAGGTACTGGGTGATGAGCTGTCGGTCCTTGCAGCTCGTGCAGCTGTAGCGACTGGCCAGGGGCGGGAAGTCGGTCCAGATGCTGTGGCCACAGCTCATGTCGACCCGGTAGCGGTGGGGGCGGCGCAGGACGAGAGGGGCGGTCCAGGTCAGCCCGGACTCCCCGCGCTGCCAGTGCGCGTCCTCGGCGAGGACGTACTCCGCGGCGAGCGTGGTGCGCGCCCACCAGAGGTTGGAGCGCAACCCCGAGGGCGTCTTGACGTTGTGCTTCGTGTGGGAGGCGAGCAACTTGCCGGCGGTGTCCAGGACGCTCAGCTGAGCCTCCCCGTCCGTGCCGAGGGCGAAGACCGCCCGGAACATCGTGGTGTTCTCCATGGGCAACAATCTAGGTAACTTACGGATATTCGTCAACACCCCCGACCGATCACTTTCAGCCAAACCCATGGTTTTTCGCCATGCGGATTCGTATGATCCGTTCATGAAGTTGAACCCTGCACAAGGGCTTTTCAGCCGTGTACGCGACATATCCACCGAGGCATCTGACGCCATTTCCGACGTCCGCTCCAGCGCTGAGTCCATGAAGGTGTCCGTGGACGTCCTGGTGGTCGTCCTTGCCGGGCTCCTGGTCGTCTCCACCGCCACGCTCCTGATGGTCGCGACCCGTCCACCGGCCGCGTCATGATCGACTGGGACAAGGTCACTCCGGAGGAGTGGGACACCGCGCGGCGCGTCTCGGACGCCGTGAACCTCCACATCGCGGCCACCCCGGACGCGCGCGGCTTCGTGGCGTGTCGCATGGACGATGGCCGCTCGAACGGGGACTTGTACGACACCCGGCGCGACGCGGTCCGGCACCACATGAAGGCCGGCCAGGAAAGCAACTACCTCTACATCAAGGTCGTCCCGGGCGGGATCACCCCGCGCTCGGCGTGGGTCATGGTCGTGGCGTTCCGCAAGCTGCGCGACGCCGGTATCCGGCCCGACCACGAGGACGTCCAGCTTCCCCACCAGCGTGAGCTTCTGGCTGGCATCGACCGGCGCCTAGCCGTCCCCCGTCTGACCCCTGCCGATCTCGTCCTTCCCGACACCTTCCGGAGGTAGGCAACCCCATGGCTCCCCAGCGCATCTCAGACGACGTCCAGGCCCCCTTCGGCTATGACGAGGACGGCACCGTCATCGCCCCGTACGGCCTGAAGGCGGACGGCACCCCCCGACTGTCCAACCGCGGCCGGACCGCCGGCCAGGGCTTCGGCGGCGGCGGCGCCCCGAAGAAGAAGGCCGCCCCGGCCCCGCCGAAGAAGTCCCGTCCGGGGCCGGCTGAGCAGCCGACCGTCAAGCGCAACGGGCAGGTGGACTACGTCGCCGCGGCGACCGGCGCCGTGAGCATGGCCGCCATGATCCCCGGGCTCCTCGGCGGGACGAAGCTGGCGGAACGTTTCATCGGCCCGAAGCACTCGCTCGCGCTGCGCGGTGACAGTGCGATCCTCGGCATGATGGCCGAGCCGCTGGGGGCCGCGCTGGGCACGATCGCCCCGGGGGTGCCGTGGCTGGCCGGCCTTCTCAAGGGCGGCTCGATTCCCAAGGAGTGGGCCGTCCTCGCGGTGACCCTCTCGAAGCTCACGATGGCCGTGGTGGAGAACCACCGTCAGCCGAGCCAGCAGCTGGCGGACCTGTCCCAGTCCATGGTGGCGCTTCAGGCGCAGCAGATCGCGCAGCAGATCAAGGCCATGCAGGACGAGGCCGAGCAGGTGGCCGAGCCCGAGGCGCAGCCGGCCCCCGCCGGGCCGGAGCAGGCGCCGGACCTGGAGACGCAGCGGCTGGAGGAGTGGTACCGGCGCCACCAGGCGCCCGACCCGCGCGCCGCCGCCGCGGCCGCCCAGTTCCTCGGGGACAACATCCCCGGGCAGACCACGGTCTACGACCTCACCGAGCCGCCGTACCGCGAGGCTTCATGAAGCGGGAAGAAGCGGACGAGACCGAGATACTCGTTCTCGACCGGGACGAATTCCTTGACGACTACTGGGAAGCCGAGCCCGGCGAGCACGTGACCATCATCGGCCCGACCGGGACCGGCAAGACCCACCTGGCCCTCCAGCTCATCGAGCGCACCGCCAAGCCGGAATTGCCCGCCATCATCATCGTCATGAAGCCCCGTGACGAGACGCTCGACAAGTGGGGCCGGAAGCAGCAGTTCCGCGCGGTCAAGGACTGGCCCCCGCAGTTCATGGAGAAATTCCGGAAGAAGCCCGAGGGTTTCATCCTGAAGCCCGACCATGATTTCGACCCGGACATCGACACGCCCCGGCACCGGGCGATTTTCCGCCGGGCCATCCTCGGCTCCTACAAGCGCGGCAACCGCATCCTCTTCGCCGATGAGCTCTACTCGCTCTGCGAAGAAATGGACCTGGACGACGAACTTGTAGCCGTCTGGACCAAAGGCCGCTCCATGGAGGCCGGACTATGGTCGACCACCCAGAAGCCCAGCCACGTGCCGCTCTGGGCCTACAGCCAGGCCACCCACCTCTTCCTGGGGTACGACCCGGACGACCGCGCCCAAAAACGCTTCGCCGAAATTTCGGGTGTCGACCCGGAATTGGTGAAATCAGGCGTGAACCGTCTTGAAGGCCACCAGTGGCTTTATGTGAATCAGCGACAACGCACGATCTGCATTCTGGACGAATAGCCGTTCGGGGCTTATGCTGCGGGGAATCGGGGGAATGTCCCCGGTTCCCTTCGGCATTCCCCTGGAGCGTGAGCATGACTACCGCTGCGCCGCCGGCTGCCCACCCGGCCGCCGCCCCGGCTGGAAAGGGTAAGCAGGCGCCCCCGCCGCAGCGGCCCTTTCTCACCGGGACGCTCGATCTCGAAACGCACACGTACAGCCAGAACGTCACGCTGTCGACGTCACCGACTCCCCTGCCGACGTACTACTGCAAGACGAACGGCTTCCTCGCGGACCTGTTCCTGATCATCACGAACGCGGCGACCCCGAACACCAGCGCGAACGTGGCGTTCAACGAGGACGGCCCGGCCAACTGCGTCCAGGTCTTCACCCTGTCGGACACCGGTGGTCAGCCGATCCTCGGCCCGATGAGCGGGTGGGAGCTCGCTGAGTTCGTCAAGTACGGCGGCTTCAGCTTCAGCGACGACTGGCGCGACTCCCAGTCCTACGCCGCGACCACCGGTACCTCGTCCGCCGGCGGGTTCTTCAAGATGATCCTCCACATCCCCATTCAGTTCGTTCGGCGCGAACCCTTGGGCGCCCTGCCGAACACCAACAACCAGACGGTCTTCGCGGTCGACATCACCGTGAACACCCTGGCGAACATCTACGCGACCGCCCCGAACGGCACCCTCGGCCAGGTCAACTTCCAGATGTCCCAGGACTCCTACCGCCAGTCGGCGGGCAAGGACAGCCAGGGCAACCCCACCGTCACCACCCCGCCCGGTCTCGGCGCCGTGCTGTACCTGCGCCGCACGACCACGGACATGATGGCCGGCGCGCAGCAGCAGGACCTGAACACCCAGGAGGGCTCGTACCGGGTCCTCATGTTCGTGATGCGCGACTCGAACAACAGCCGCGCGCAGGGCGAGGCGGACTGGCCGGACCCGTTCAGGATGCACTTCAACAACGACGTGCCGTACGACCGGATCAAGGCGCTGTGGCGCCGCCGCATGGAGCGCGTGTTCGGCTACAAGAACACGATCGAGACACCCGGCGGTCAGGACAACGGGCTGTTCGTCTTCCAGTTCATCGACGACCACGGCCTCAAGGCCGGGTCCGAGGACCGGTACCGGTACTTCAACGTCTCCGCAGCCGACACGTTGCAGTTCGACGGGAACATCGGCGGCTCGAACATCCACCACGTCACCACGATGTTCAACTTCGTCCGCCCGCCCGGCGGCAACGTCAAGGCGCTCACCGCGCGCTGACCAAGAAGGGAAAACGTTCATGCGCTTCTTCAAGCCGTTCAGCACGCTCATCGTCGGCGGCATCATCGGGACCATGTGGGGCCCGAAGCTCCTCACCAAGATCCGGGGCTGACGTTCATGGCGTCGGGTGGGATTTCCGGCACGGGGGTGGCCATGGTCACCGCCGGGGCTTTCCTGGTCTACGTCGGCCTGTCCAACCTGACGCCGCTGGACGCCATGCGCGAGCTGTCGAAGGGCAAGCTCCCCAAGGCGGTGCCGAAGAAGCCGGCGAACGGCGGCGCGGCCAAGTCGGCTTATCAGATCCTGTTCTCTCCGGACAGCAGCAGCGGCGGCAGTGGCACCGGCGGCGGAGTCGTCCCGGCCACGCTCGGCACCGCCTCGGGGCCGCTGCCCCAGCTGGTGGCCGCGGCGCAGCGCCACGCCGGGGAGCAGTACAGCCAGGGGCGCCGGTGGGACGAGGGCTACTCGGACTGTTCGAGCTTCGTCGGGAAGTCCCTCAAGGACATCGGGATCGACCCGCCCGGGGCGAGCGTGACGACGTCGTACCTGGCATGGTCGGCCCTCTCCAAGATCGATCGCAGCCAGGTTGGAGCGGGGGATCTCATCGTGAACACCGGTCACATCATCATCGCGGTGGACGGCTCCACCGGGATCGGGCAGCAGAACAGCCGGCGCAACGTCCAGGTGGGCCGGATCGAGGATCTGATGTCCGGGCTGGGCTTCGTGTGCCTTCGCTACAACGGAGGGGCGCCGCGCTCGGCCGCGTCCATGGCGACATGAGCAAGGTCGTCGGGCCGGTCCTGGCCACCGGCGCCATCACCCTGGCCAATCAGTCGATCCTCGGCAACAAGCCGGTGGACTGGAGGATTCCGGTCGCCACCGGGTTCGTCGCCATCACGCTCTCGATGCTGGAGCGCCCGCTTCCGCAGCTGGCGCAGCTGATGGCCTGGACGATGCTCATCGGGGTGACCTTCACGCAGATCAACGACGACCAGCCGGCCCCCGTCGAGCGGCTGGTCGACTGGTGGCAGAAGGCCGGCCCCCACTACACCCCTCCCAAGAACGGATAACCCCATGGGTGCACTGACCACCTTCGAGAAGATCGGCATGGGCATCGTCGGCGTCGCCTTGATCACGACCCTCGTCCTGCCCCAGCGTCAGACCCCGCAGGTGATCTCCAGCCTGTTCAACGGGCTGAGCTCCTGGACCGGGACGGCCATGGGCCAGTCTCAGTACGGCGGCTGACATGGACACCGGACTCAGCGGAAACCTCATGCGGTCGGCCCACTACGAGCGCTACACCTCCGTGGGCCCGGTCTCCCGCATGCACACCGAGCAGCAGCCGGGGCGCGGCATGTTCGAGCCCACCCCCGAAGCCAACGTCGCGCCGAACCCCGGCGACATGTGGGCACCCCGCGACGTCACCCCCCACACCGACGCCCTCGTGCGCACCGCCGGCCACGGCGAGTCGAGCATGGCCGCGCCCGTGCCCTCCGGCGTGCCGGAGACGCTCGGCGACCGCGCCGCGCAGGCCCGGCTCATCGAGGCGCACGCCCACCAGGCGTACACCCCGGAGCAGTACCCGCGCCCGATCTCCAACGGGCGCCGCGACGTCGTGTGGACCGAGGGCAGAGCGCCGATCCAGCCCAACATGGAAGCGTTCCTGACCGGTCCCAACGGCTACGACTTCAGTAACCCGCCGAGTGAGGTGTACGGCGGCGAGCGGTACAGGCTCGGCACGGACACCCACTACTTCGGCCACTACGAGTACTGGACGAAGCAAGGCCAGGACGCGTGGCTGCGCCCGGTTACCACCGAGTACCCGATCCTGCCCGTCGACAAGCCGCAGATCGCCGACCCCGCGCCGTACACCTCCCCCTCGGTGGGCACCCAGCGGTGGCGTCTGCCGTCCTTCCAGGACCCGAGGATGTTCACCGCGCCCAGCGAGACCGGCATGTCGGACTTCGCCATGGCGCAGCAGCAGAGCGGCCCGGTCGCCGCGGAGTTCGATGACGGGGGCCGGCTGTGACCGATGCGCCCCAGGTGGACGTCCCCGGGGTCGGGGGCGTGAAGAAGACCTACGTCATAGCCGCCACGGCCGCCGCCGGCGGCTACGTCCTGTACGCCTACATGAAGCGGGCCCGGGACCGGAAGGCCTCGGCCGCCGCCGCCTCGGCCGCGCCGAACAGCGACTACGGGACGCCGGACGTGCTGCCGGTCGTCCCGCCCGGTGCGCCCGGCGGTTTCGGCAACGTCAACGGCAGCACGACCACCCCGCCGCCGGTCGGCGCCATCACCGACAACGCGTCCTGGAGCGCGGCGGTGCGCGACCGGATGGCCGGCGCCTACCCGGACAACGTCGTGGTGGACGCCATCGGCGCGTTCCTGAACAAGCAGCCGCTGAACGACACCCAGATGAGGGTGGTCCAGGCCGCTATCGCCGTGGCCGGTTACCCGCCAGTAGGGGACCTCCACATCATCACCGGCGGCGGGAACGTCCAGATGCTGGTGGCGCCGTCCGGGTTCTCGGTCACCAACGTCACCCAGTCCGGCTACCTCATCGTGTGGAACCCGGTGCCCGGCGCCGCCTCGTACCGCATCTACGAGAGCGGCGTACACACCGCCGACAACATCAACCCGAACTGCGACGTCCACAACCGGAACCCGGGTGAGTCGGCGAGCTTCGAGGTGTCGGCGGTCTCGGCCACCGGCCAGGAGGGGCCGAAGGGCGGCCCGGTCACCTTCCGCACGGCGGACGCCCCCGCGCCCGCGCCGCAGCCGGCCCCCGCTCCGGCACCGGCCCCGCAGCCCGCACCGAGCCAGCCGGCCCCCGCTCCCACGCCGAGCCAGCCGGCCTACCCCACCTACTGGACGAGTCACACCAACCAGCACGGCGACAGCTACTCCTCGATCGCCCAGCAGTACGGCCTGAACATCAGCGGCGATGAGCTGTACCAGTACCAGTTCTCGGGCGAGGCCGGGCGTCCGGCCAGCACTCAGGCCGTCCTGCGTCAGCGCGGCTACCTGCTCTATGCGGGCGGCGAGACCGAGATCCCTTACCCGAGACGATAGGACTAGACCAATGGCACTCAAGCCGGAAATCTCGCTGGGGGTCGGACTGGCCCTCGGCACCGCGGTCTTCGCGATCCACCAGCTGGCCGGCCCGTCCATGGCCGACATCCGCACGCTGGAGCCCGGCAACAAGGACGTCTCCAGCGCGGAGCGCACGGCGACGTGGGGCGGCGCACTGCTGGTCTCCACCGTCTCCATCCTTGCCAAGGACCCGATCATTTTCATGCTCGGCGGCTCCATGGTGATCGGCGCCGCGTGGTTCAACCGGCACAGTAATTTCGTCTCCCCGATCATGTCCGCGCTCCCGCACCCGGGCGGCGCGGGCTCGGCGAACTCCGCCCCGGGCGCCCCGGACACCGCGGAGCTCCAGCCGTACGTGGCCTTCTCGGACGAGTTCAGCCGCTGATGACCACCCTGACCCTCCAGCAGGTAGCGGCGTACGCGCGCGGCGCGGGCTTCTACGGGGACGCCCTGGTCGACATCGTCGCCGTGGCCACCCCGGAGTCCTCGCTGAACACGACCGCCGTCAACACCTCGTCCGGGGCGGTCGGCCTGTGGCAGATCAACCAGCCCGTCCACGTCCAGGACCACCCCACGTGGACCAAGGCGTGGCTGATGGACCCGATCAACAACGCCACCGCGGCGAAGGTGATCTACGACCAGCAAGGCATGGGCGCGTGGGAAGCCTGGACGACCGGCGCCGCCCAGCCCTACATGGACGCCGCGCGCCAAGCGGTCCAGTCGGTGGGGGGCGGATCGTCCACCGGCAGCACGCCCCCGGCTGCGCCCGGACAGGCCGGCTGGTTCGACTGGCTGCCCGGAATGGACGCGGTGAAGCCCGGCGCGACCAACAGCGACGGGATCACCGGCATCTTCAAGGCGGTCGCGAGCATCGCGAGCCTCCTCATCGGCGCCGCCGGCTGGATGGCCGACCCGAAGAACTGGACCCGCCTCGTCTGGGTGGTCGTGGGCGGCGCGGTCATCCTGGTCGGCCTCCAGAAGGCCGGCCTTCCGGTGACCAGCACCCTCAGCACCGTCAAGAAGATCACACCGTAAGGGGGGACCATGGACATCTTCGCAGCTCACACGAAGCCAACGAGCTACCCGGCGACCGGTCACGTCGACCTGGAACCGGACCTGGACACCGTGCTCCAGGCCGAAGCGCCCATGGCGCGCATGCCGGTGCGCATCGAGGGCGTGACCCGCGTCAAGATCCTGCCGAACGACGACCGCGCCGCGACCACGCGCACCGTCGCCGCGACCGCCTACACCCAGGTGCTCACCGCGGACCCCTACCGGGCGAAGGCCGAGATCCGCCCGATCGACCAGGACATCTTGGTCTCCTACGCCAAGAACCCGACCGTGGGTGACCCGAACTACGAGCGCATCAAGGTAGGAACCGTCCTGACCGTCACCGCGCGCGTGGTCGTGTGGATCGCCGCGCAGACCGGCACCACCACGGTGAGCATCGCTCAGGAGAGGATCGCGCACTCCGAATGAGCACGATCCCGCTGAACAAGGGGACCACCGTCACCCTCGGCGCCACCGGCGCGGGCACGGTCAGCCTCGGCCCCACCGTCGGGCCCCCGCACTGGCACGTCACCCGCGTGGCCGTGCGCACCTCCCGCCCCGGCCTCAAGCCCGTGCCGGCCTTCACCCTGTACGTCGACTCCGCAGACGCCAACGGGCTGGTGGACTCCACCTACGACGGCTCCTCGGACGCCTCGGACGTCGACCTGCGCCTGACCAAGGGTCAACAGCTCATCGGCCAGTGGACCGGCGGCCAGCCCGGAGACGTCGCCACCATGTCCGTCTACGGAGAGGCCTACTGATGGTCTTCAAGAACAGCATTCTCGCCGGTACCTCCCTCGTCCGACAGGCCGTCCAGTCCCCCAATTTCGCCACCGGCACCACCGGGTGGACGATCAATCAGGACGGCTCGGCGGAATTCAACAACATCACCATCCGGGGCGGCTCCACGGTCGGCGGAGTCTCCCTGTGGTACAACGGCACCCCGGCCGTCGGGAACCTCATTTTCTCCATCTCCGGGGCAGCCGGAACGGACCCGTTCGGAAACGGGTACCTGGAGGGAATTACCGCCTACGGCAGCAACTCCAACGTCAACATCTCCAACGGGAATGTGTATTTCCCGGGCGGACTTTCCACCACCAATGCCCCGACCATTACCGGAATTGGTGGCACCGCCGTAACGGAAATGCTGCTCCAGAGCGGCACCCACGGCGCCTCCAACTTCGCCGCGCAGGCCACGCTGCTCCCCGGCACCAACGGCGCCGCGCCGAACACCGACAACACGGCCGCGGTGGCGTTCGCCGGGCCGGCGGGACAGGCGGTGGACATCCGTGCGGGCGGCTACTGCGTCAAGGTCGACTCCGCCGGCCTCACCGAGAAGGCGCACGACCTCACCGCCTACACCAACAGCTGGACCCAAGGCTCCGGCGCCAGCGACCACAACGGCGTATGGTGCCGACTCCTGTCGGTCGGCGGAATCTCCATTGACGGAGTGGCTCAGAAGATCGGCGCTGTCAACAACGGGGAGCAGGTCGGGACCCTGGCGGCCGAATTCTGGCCCCAGAAAACCCGGTGGATTTCCTGCGGAACGGATCAGAGTCTGAGCGGCAATATCGTCTCGGCAATGCTCCTGATAAACCCGAACGGCAATATCTACTATTTCGGCCCGACCGCCCCTTCCGGCAGCACTACCCGCCTCTTCATTACCGGAATGTACATGAGGGAGAATGGGTAATGGCCGTTGAGCGCGTCGTCAATAACCCATCGGCAATGGATCTCACGCCGTCGAATATGGGGCAATGGCAGTTTTACAAGCAAGGGTTCGCGCCGTCCACCGGTGTGATCATCGACTCCGAAGGCAACATCACTGCCGCCGGAACCCTCACCGCGGCCGGAGTCGTCAACACCACCGGCGTCATCGCGCTCAGCGCGGGCGCCGCCGCAACCGTCGTGCTCAGCGCGCAGGTCACCGGGGACGCGCAGCCGCGCTTCACCATCACCGCGGACGGGACCCACTGGTGGGGATCCGGCGCCGCCACCCCCGACGTCAACCTGTACCGCTACGCGGCCAACGGGATGGCCACGGACGACGCCCTCAAGCTCACCGCCGGCCAACTCCTCCTCGGCCCCGCCGGAGACGTCAACGTCTACCGCAGCGCGTCCGGGAACCTGGCCAGCGACCTGAACATCGTCGCCGCGGTGGCCGGCAAGGGCTTCCAGATCAAGGAAGGCGCCAACGCCCGCATGGGCGTCAGCGTCCTCGTAGCCGGCACCGTGACCGTGGCCAACACGTCGATCACCGCCAGCACCCGCGTCCAGCTCACCATCCAGAGCCCCGGCGGAACGGTCGGCGTCCAGTACGTCTCGGCCCGTACCGCCGGCACCTCGTTCACCATCACGAGCAACAACGTCGCCGACACCAGCACGGTCGCGTGGCTGCTCATCGAACCCGCCCCGTAAGAGGAGAACCCCCATGTCCGAGCAGAGCGACCCGATCAACGAGACCACCGAGGACGCCACCGTGGCCGCCCCCGCCGCGGCCACCCTCGACGCCGCCGAGCAGCGCGGCAACGGCTTCCTCATCGCCTTCACGATCCCCGCCGACACCACCGGCGCCGCAGTCGAGATGGACGCGGCCGCCCTCGGCGTCCTGCCGGGCCACCTCGTCTCCGTCACCCCGGCCAACCCCACCAGCGCCGCGCTGCTCCCCTACGCCCACGTGGACGAGGCCAGCCACACCGTGGCGTTCGGCACCGGCGCCCCCTCGACCAACGGCGCGCTGGTGACCGTGATGGTGACCCGGTGAGCGACAACCCCGAGGACGTCGACCCGGACGACCAGGACCCCGAGGACGTCGACCCGGACGAGGACGAGGACGACGACGACGCCGGCGGCCTATCCGACGCCGACCGCCAGGAGCTGGAGGAGCTGCGCGCCGAGAAGGCCGCGCGCACCGCCCGCGCCGCCGCCCGGAAGAAGACCGCGGCCGCCCCGCCCCCGCCGGCGAAGAAGGCGGCCCCGGCCCCGAAGAAGAAGACCACGGCGAAGAAGACCACCGAGGCCCCGAAGGAGCGCCAGCACCGCTACGGCGCGAGCTGGGCCTTCGGCGACCGAGCCTACGAGGAGTAGCCCATGACCCCCCCGCTCTACGTCCCCCGCGCCCAGTGGGGCGCCCCGCCCACCGCCGCCGCGCTGCTCCCCTCCGCCGGCGGAGTCAAGGTCCACTGGATCGGCGGCCCCTACACCACGCCCGACCACTCCCAGTGCGCCGGAGAGGTCCGGGCGATACGTCAGGAGCACCTGGACGACCCGGTCCAGCACTGGGTGGACATCGCCTACAACCTCCTCGTCTGCGGGCACGGCTACGTGTTCGAGGGGCGCGGGATCGGCCACCGCTCCGGCGCGAACGGCAACGCCCAGCTCAACGTGGACGACTACGCCGTCTGTGCCATCGTCGGCACCAACGAGGGCAACTCGGACGCGCTGCTCACCGGCCTTCGCGACGCGATCGACTACCTCCAGCAGAACGGGGCCGGCGGCCGCATCCAGGGTCACCGGGACGGCTACAGCACAGACTGCCCGGGGGACGCGCTGGAGAACTGGGTTCACTCCGGCGCGCCCCGACCGGGCGGCGGCGGGAACGGCGGCACCGGCGTGCCGCCGTTCCCGGGCGCGGACGCCTTCTACCTCGGCGCCCACGGCGACTACGTCACCCAGCTCGGCCAGGCCCTCGTCCGCAAAGGCTTCGGCCAGTACTACCGGGTAGGCCCCGGCCCCGACTTCTCCGAGGCCGACCGCCTGAACTGCCAGGCATTCCAGCTCGCCCAGGGCTGGGAGGGTACCGAGAAGGGCGGCGACGCGGACGGCTACCCGGGCCCGGAGACCTGGCGCAGGCTCTTCTCCTGACGGACTCCCCGGGCGCCCGCTGTACCCCCCACCGCCGGCGCCCGGGGCCCCGCTACACTGGGCAGCACGAAGCCCCCCGGTCCAACCACCGGGGGGCTTCGTGCTGCCCTACAGCATGCCCAGGGGGATTCCGTCCTCCAGATCCGGGAACAGGCACCGGCCCCGAGCCTCACACGTCACGCTCAGCGTGCACTCCTCGCACGGGGAGAACCCGCGCGGCACGCTGGTCGGGTAGATGCTGCTGGGGAAGAAGCCGTGGCGCAGCACGAAGTCCTCCCCGTCCTCCCAGTCCTCACGGCTCACATCTGCCCCCAGACGGCCGGCCCACGCTGCTCCGGGCCCTCCACCGCCACCAGCCGATGACGGACCATCCCCCGACCGGGCACCTCGAACTCCAGGACAAGGGCGGCCAGGAGATCCACCTTCCACACAGAGCGCATCCACGCCTCCACCCCGGCCGGGCGGATCTCCTCGGCGTTGTTGATCACCACGGACGACAGGTCCCGGTCCAACCGCAGGACGATGTCCGGCACCGGGTCGCTCGGGTCGCTCACCGGATCACCCAGTCCGGCACCGCGTTGGACTCAGCGGCACGCGGGCTCCGGGCGGCGTAGCGGAACGTCTGGGCGTCCTTCGGCAGGGCCTCATCAGCGAACGTCAGCCGGGGCAACGGAAGCCCCAGCGGGTGCCTCCACACGGCCACCTCCAGGCCCCCCGTGTACCACGACTCCGACCGCCGGTGACTCGCCGCCAGCCACTCCGCGAAGGCCTCAAGCTCCGCGGTGCTGCGCACCACCCGCGAGCCGACCGAGAACCACCGCATCACGGCACCCTCCGGCCGGTCCTCGTGCCCGACCGCGTACCCGAACATGTAACTGTCCATGTCAGGCCTCGTCCGTCCGGCACTCGATCCCGAGAGCAGCCAGCTGCTCCCGCGCCTCCTCGTACCGGCCATCCACGAACTCCGGGTCGCAGGGTTCGACCTCGTACCCATACCCCGTGCTGCTCATGTGCTGCTCCCTCCAACCAGGGCGGCCGGCCATCGGCCGTGCTCCAGAACGTACACCCAGATCCGGCCCGGACGGGTTGACTCCGCAGAGAAGAACCCCCCGAGGAGTGACGGATCCACACGAGGACCGGTGTGATACCGCGCGGCAGCAGCCGGGGCGAAGCCCCGGGCCACGAGGCGAAGCCGAGTCCCCAGCGAGCGCAGCGAGCGCCAGGCCGGGCGAGCCCGGCCCCGGACCGAGCGAAGCGAGGTGCCGACACCCGAGCGAAGCGACAGGGGGAG
>NZ_JBICZB010000108.1:0-18475 GCF_043201815.1 Kitasatospora sp. NPDC048296 | reverse complement strand
GCCCTCGTCATGCTCTGCCTCGGCGGCAACCGACCCACCCTGCCCGGCCGCCAACCCGCGTGATCACACCCACAGGTACGTCAGAAGAGCCCCAAAAAGCGCCTCATTCTGCACACAGTGCAAATCGGGATCGCAAGCGGAATCGAGTGAATGATTTGTGAATTGGCTACTGACAGGTAGTGGTTGTTGGTCAAGTCGGCTGGCGGGTGGGGGGAATGTGATCAAATTGCGAGGTCGCGAATATGAGTTGGGCGTGGTCGGGGAGCACGAGGCACCGGGCACCTCCCCTGGGGGTGTTCCGTCGCCCGGTGGCTCGCGTGTTCGTCGGTCGGGTGTCGGTCCGTCGGTGTGCTGCGGCCGCGACGGCGCAGGGAGTCCGGCGATCTGTTCCTCGCCGCCCGGCTCCCCCTGCCCCCTGCCCCCGCCAACGCCTGACGCCAGTCACCAGCGGCTGATCTGCACCGTGCCGCCGTACGGGCCGCCGCTGAGCCCGGGCAGACCAGTCGGTGACGTTCTGGTCGGGTCGGAGGGCGGCCATGTCGAGGGTGCCTTGGTCGGGTTCTCGGCGCTGGTCACGGGCATCGACGCGGTCAGCTCCGGCGACGGAGCAGCCGTGGCAACCTACGCCCAACTCCAACCGGGCTGCACCGAAGCCGCGCTCTTTTCCCTCGGGCCGTGGATCACCCGCTGTGCCCGGGGCTGGGCCAAGCCGCCCGCAGCAGGGCGGTCTCGGACGGGGAGAGCGGACGATGGCCTGGAGCGACATCGTCCTGATCGAAGGTCCACTCCCCGTAGAGCAGGACTGCCATGCCGTGCTCATCGTCAGTGCACACCGCCCAGCGCCCGATGTTGCTCTGGATCGACCAGTCGTAGTAGCGCAGGCTGCCCCAGGCGGCTTGACTGGATGTCACCCTGACTCCGGCGGGAGGGAGCAGGTCTTCCAACAACCCGGCGCTCGAGGGCGGGAATCTGCCGGCGGCCTCGACCGCTTCGGCGACTTCCTCCACCCGGACTCGCAGCCAGGCGTACCCGTTTCCCTGGGCGAGCACGGCAAGGGGCATACAGGCAGCCATCGCGCAGTCCCGCATCAGTTCCGGATACTCGTCCAGCCCGTTCAGCGCCGCGAGAGCAGGTGCGAAGAATACCCAGAACGGGGCCGTCCGTCGGTGAGGAAGGGGCCGCGTATCCTGACCACGCGCTCCTCGCCGGGCAGCGGCAGCGACTCGGATACGGCGAATGGCTCACTCGCTCCCAACGGCAGGCCTGGAGGAGCGCCGTTCGCCCACTCCACACACGCTGTACCTGCCAGCGTGGCCCAGCGCGGTTCAGGACTCGCCGACCAGGCGGGTCGGGCGAAGTGTGAGCACCCCGGGCACGGCACGGATACGGTGATCGACATGTCGGCATGATCGCGGTCCCGGCCCGGGAGGTCCAGTCAGAGAGCTGCCGTCGGCTCCCCGAGGACGACGGCGAAGTGGCCGCGGTGGGTGTGCATCGCCCGGTGAGCCTCGGCAAGGTCGCAGCCGAGCAGCTCGCGGGTGGTGACCAGGATGTTCTCCATGGTCATGCCCCTGACCGCGAGGAGCAGTTGCCCGCGTTCCATCCCGTTCTCCGCCAGGACCGGCCGCATCGACTCGACGTGCGGGCCGAGCCACTCGGCCCGTCGAGTTCGTGGGGTTCCCGCGCGTCCTCCCCGTACCAGGCCCGCAGCGGGACCACGCCGCGCAGGACCAGGTGCTGCGCCCAGTCGGACTGCGCGATCGCGTTCAGCACGGTGTCGAGCGCCTCGCGGCGCGCGGCCCGCCGGCGCTCGGCCGGGGGCCTGGTGTCCCGGGCCCCCGGCGCCGACGGTGTCACTCCGTGATCTGCCGCCGGTCGATCACCGTCCGCAGCTTGCCGCTGGTGGGCGTCCGCTCGAAGGCGGCGGTGCCGACCGTGTCGACCGTGCAGGTGAGCAGCCCCTCGGCCACGGCGGAACCCAGCTCGGGGATGGCGGTCAGGAAGGCGGCGCGGGCCGCCGTCGCGGCCGGGGCGTACCGCTCGTCGAGCCGGACGGTGACCCGCTCCCGGCCGTCACCGGTGTCCAGGATCAGCTGCAGCTCGCCGCGGTAGCCGAGGTCCTCCTCCGCCACCGCGATGAAGCGCCGGACGTTGAGGAAGTACGTGCCGACCCGGACGACGTCCCCGTACCGGCCGAGGAGTTCGATCCGCGGGGTGTGGCTGCCGCAGGGGCAGACGCCCTCGACCGCGCGGCCGAGGTCGCCGATCTGGTACCGCTCCAGGCGCTGCCCGGCCCGGGTGCGGCTGGTGAAGACCAGACGGCCCGGTTGCCCGGCGGCCACCGGGCGGTCGGCCTCCGGGTCCAGGATCTCCAGGGTGTGCAGGTCGGTCAGGACGTGGTGGACCGAGCCCTCGGCGTGGGTGCACTGGTAGCCGAGCGGCCCCAGGTCGGTGCTGCCGTACGCCGCCGAGCGGATCAGTTCGACGCCGAACTCCTCGGTGAGCACCCGGCGCTGTTCCGCCGTGAAGTGCTCGCCGCCGTAGAACACCTTGCGGATCCCGCCGTACGCGCGCAGCACGGTGCTCTGGGAGTGGAACAGCTGCCAGAGGTAGGAGGGCATGCCGAACACGGTGTCCGCGCCGTACGTCACCAGCGCCTCGGCGGTGGCGGCGTGGTCGGGGCCGGCGGCGATCGGGAGCTGGCTGGCGTTGAGGCGCTCCAGGATCGAGAAGAAGCTGATGAAGCTTCCGTACATACCGCCGCAGTAGAACAGGTTGGCGGCGCGGTCCCGGGCCGGATCGAACCCGGCGGCGAGCAGGCCGTCGGCGGCGGCCCGCATCTGGGTGTCGTAGTCGGCGTTGGTGAACACCGACAGGGCCGGGGCCCCGGTGCTGCCACCGCTGCGGAAGTAGAGGTGGGCGTGGACCGGCGCGAGTGTGCGCAGCTGCTCCTGCACGCCGGACTTGTCCAGCAACGGACCGCTCGGCGCGGCGGGGACGACGGCCGGGGCCGCCAGGTCGTCGAGGCAGGCGGTGGTGGCGAAGGCCTCGTCCACGCGGACGCCGACGCGGCGGCTGTAGCGCTGGAGCGCGTAGACACCGTCGTGGGGTTCGCCGTGGTAGCTGTCGAGCATCCCGCCGACCGGGGTGACCCGCAGCACACCGGCGGCGACCACCGCCTGCGACAGCCGGGCGATGTCGGCACGGCTGCCGCCGATCGCGGCGGTCTGCAGGTAGCGGCGCATCGGGCGCAGCACGGTCATGACGGAGGTGCGGGGAAGCGGCTTGACCCAGACGCTGCGGTGGAGCGGCGAGGCGGCCAGGGCGGAGCGGGTGTCGGCGAGGACGCGCCAGGAGCCGTCCTCGGCGGCGAAGAGCCGGGTGAGGCCGAGGTGTTCCTCCAGCCGGGTGACCAGTTCGGTGGTGGTGATCTCGGCGTGCTCGGCCGGGTCGAGTTCGGGCCGGGGAAGCTTGGCGGAGGCGTCGGCGAGGTGGGCCGCGAAGCGCTCGGCGAAGGAGAAGACCTCACCGTCGTCCTCGGTGTCGAGGTAGATCACCTGGGGGCTGGAGCAGGCCTGCTGCTCGAAGCGGCAGACATCGGCGGCGAGCGCGTCCAGCGTCACCCCGTCCGACCAGGCGTCGCGGGTCAGGTAGGCGAAGGAGATCCGGTGCCCCCACTCGACCAGTCGGCACCCGGCCGGGACCAGCTCGGCGACCGAGCGGACGGCGTCCTCGCCGCCCCAGACCGCCACCGCGTCGGCGGGCTCGCACAGCAGCCGTAGCCACTCGGTGCGCGCGGAGGAGAAGCGCAGCACGACGATCCGGCGGGCCAGGGCACCGGTCGGGTCGGCGGCGGCCAGCTCGGCGAGCAGGTGCTGGGCGAGCAGCGTGTCGCCGCTGCTGGTCTTCAGCACGTTGAGGTTTCCGGTGAGCAGGCCCTCGATGACGCTGAGCGGAGCGACGGCGGCCGCGTTGCCCGGGGCGATGTGGACCAGCAGCCCGACCGGCGCCCAGGCCTCGAAGGTGGTCTCCCGCGCGTCGGGCCGGGTGAGGCGCTCGGGGCGCAGTCCGCCGAGTTCGCGCCGGAGCTTTCGCTCCAGGGCCGGGCGGGAGATCGCGTCGGCGATCTCGGCGAGGGTCGCCGACGCCCCGTCCGGGTCGGAGCCGCCACCGGTGAGTTCGGCGAGCAGATGGGCGCGGACGGGGCCGCCCGGCGTGTCGAGGGCGTCGGCGAGGCGCTGGCAGGCGCTCAGCACCAGCTCGGTGGACAGGGGTTCGGCGAGGGTGCGGGCGGCGAGCTCCGGGAGCTCGGCGAGCCGGCGGGCGGCCTCCTCGTCGTCGATGAACGAGCCCTGCCAGAAGTGGGGTCCGGTGGTCACGACAGTCCCTTCAGGAGTTCGGCGGCGGCCGCCGCGCAGTTGCGGTTGCGGCTGACCCCGGCGCGGCCGTGGACGGTGAACCACGGCGTGGGCAGGGGGCAGGGGCACTCCTGCCCGGGGTGCAGCGAGGCGAGGTCGCCCATGACGACGCTCTGCGCCGGCACCGAGGTGATGTACGGGGAGACCAGGTGGAGGAAGCCGCGTTCGCCGTACGGCAGCGGCTCCAGGGTGCGGGTGTCGCGCACGGCCGCCCGTGACCAGACCGGGACGTGCAGACGGTGGTGCCCGCACTCGATGTACGGCACGCAGTGCTCGACCGAGCCGAAGGTGTCGCGGATCCGCTCCGAGGGGATGCCCAGCTGCTCCGTGACCTCGGCGTAGAACCGGTCCTTGCCGATCTGCTTGTCGGTGTGTCCCTTCCAGCCGCCGCCGAGCAGCACCAGGGAGCCGGCCGGCAGCTGGAGCGGCGGCAGGCCGAGGGCCCGCATCCGCTCCAGGGTGAAGTGCAGGAACGCGGGGAAGCCGAGGATCCGTACCGGCAGCCCGTCCTCGGCGTACCGCCGCAGCGCCTCGATGCAGCCGTGGACGTCGAACTCGTGGCCGCTGCCGGTGTGCCGCAGCGCGTGCGTGGTGTGGTTCGCCGGCGCGAAGTCGCAGAGGTAGTTGTCGGTGAACGAGGTACCGAGCTTCAGCTGCGGGGCGGGCTCGTAGCTGTACAGCAGGTAGTTGACGGCCTGGTCGGGCGTGATCCAGCCGTAGTGGTCGAAGATGCGGGCCACCATGCGCTGCGCGGAGCGGATCGTCCAGGTGTCGAAGAACATCTGCGACTTCTGGCCGGTGGTGCCGGAGGAGGTGAGGTGGAGGAACACCTCCTCCCGTGGGATGGAGAGCACCTCGTGCCGTTTGAAGAAGTTGGCGTGCACCAGGGGCGTGCGGATCCCCTCGCCGACCGTCGGCGCCGGGGTCTCCGCCGGGCCGTCCAGCAGCGAGCGGAGGAACGGTGAGCGCTGCGCGTGCCACGCGTTGGTCTCGGTCATCGCGGCGGCGAACAGGGCGTCGGCCTCGGGCCCGGCCGCGTACGGGGAGATCAGGTCGCACAGCTGCTGTACGTGCGGGAGCGCGGTGGGGTCGGGAACCTCGACCGGCGCGAGATGGGCATTCACGGGATGGACAGTCACGGGGCAACCTCGGGAAGGGGTAGGTAGGTCGAGGTCCAGGCGGTCAGGTAGGCCAGCAGGTACGGCTGGAGCAGGCCGCTGACGGCCGTGGTCCTGAAGTCGATCTGACGGCTGGTCCGGGACAGCACCACGTAGTCGTGGAACCGGTCGCCGATCCGGCGCATCGCCGGGTAGACGGCGCTGGGGATGAACCCGGCGGCCAGGAAGGCACCGAGCCCGGCGGTGTCGGCCAGCGGCAGCAGCGTCTCGACGTAGTCGGCGCCCGCGCGGGTGACGGCCGCCATCAGCGGCTCCAGCGCCCCCGTGACGGCCGCCGGGGACGGGTGCACGGCGACCAGCGAGCAGCTCGCCGCGACCGGGTCCAGGTCGGCGTACGCCTCGAACGCGCCGTCCGGCGGGGTGAGGACGGCGTTCGGGACGTGCAGCGGGAAGAACCGCTCTCCCGGGTCGGGGAAGAGCTCCAGGAACCGGCGGCGGACGAAGCCGCGTGCGGTGATCAGCTCCATCGGCGCGGTCACCGGCGCGGTCTGCCCGGCGGGCAGGGCGGGGACGTCCAACGGACGCGGGTGGCCGTAGTCGAGGCCGGTGCTCTGCCGGGCCGCCTCCAGTAGCGGCAGCAGGGAGCTCGGCACCAGGTCGACGCTCTCCCGCCGGGCCAGGACGCCGTCGGCGTGTCGGGCGAACAGCGCGAGGCTCTCGCACCCGGCCACCTCGACGGCGTTCGGCAGCAGGCCGAGGGCCTGGAAGCCGTTGCGGGCGAAGACCTGCTGCGGGCCGGGGGTGACCACCCGGACGGTCGCGTAGATCGAGTCCAGGGCGCCGGTCGCGAAGGCGTCCCCGCACACTTCGGCGGTCAGCCGTCCGGCCAGCCCGCCGCCCCGCTGCTCCGGGTGGACCGCCAGGCCCACCAGCTTGCCGATCCGGCTGCCGGGGTCGGTCTGCACCGCCACCGACCCGGCCAGGTGGCCGGCGCCTTCGTGACGCGCGGTCAGCCAGTGGGTGTGCGGGTCGGCGATCAGACGGCGCATCTCCTCGGGGTCGCTGCCGAGCGCGACCGGATAGCCGTGGCCGTAGACGTCGAAGTAGAGCTGGCGCAGCTGCGCGACGTCCTGCGGGGCCGCGGGAGCGATCGTCACGGTCATCGCACGTCCCCGATCGGCTGAGCGGCCGGGGCCGGGTCCTCCTGCGGGGCTGCCGCAGGCTCCGAGCCGTTCGGCTCGCGCCGGCCGGTCCACCACAGCGCCGCCGCGACCGGCAGCACGCCGAGGGCCTGGACCAGGCACAGCGTCCGCGCCGGGAGGTGGTCGCCGAGCAGGCCGAAGACCAGCGACGACACCGGGAAGGTCGCCCCCAGCAGCGCCTGCATCACCGCGAAGAAGCCGGGCCGGTCCTCGGCCGGCACCAGCCGCTGGAACAGCGCCACGAACCGCACACCGATCACGCCCACGCACCAGCCGGCGACCGCCATCGATCCGACCGCCGCGGCCTGGCCGGCGGCGAGGCCGGGCAGACCGAGCGCGGCGGCCATCAGGACCAGGCAGCCGGCCCCGACCGCGGTGGGCGCGCCCGGGAGGCGGCCGCCGGTGAACGAGCCCACCAGCGTGCCGGCGCCGAGGGCCGCCTCCAGGGCGGCGACGGTCGAGCCGTCGGCGTGCAGCACCGTCCGGGTGTACAGCGGCATCACGACGAACACCGCCGTGGTGAACACGTTGGCCGCGGTGAAGCAGAGCAACACCCGCCGGATGAAAGGCAGTTCGGACAGGATCTGGCGCAGTGGCCGCGTTCGGGCGGGTGCGTCGCTGCCCGTGGCCGGTGAGCCCGGGGCCGGGAACCGGGTCGCGCCGATCAGCGAGGCCGCCAGCAGGTAGGCACCGGCGCACCCGGCGACGACGCCGGCCAGGCCCGCGATGTCGACCACCAGCGGGCCCAGCAGCCCGCCGGCGAGCCCGGCCAGCGACTGCGTGCCGAGCTCGAACCCGGTCGCGGTCTCGATGTCGGCGTCCTCGACCAGTTCGGGAACGGACGTGGTCAGGCAGGGGTCGAAGACCGCCTGGCAGCCGGCCAGCAGCAGCGCGGCACCGTACGCGACGGCCATCGGCGGCGTCGCGGCGTACGTCCAGCCGGCCGCGCCGAGGGCGACCAGACCGGCGACGGCGGCCGAGGCACCCAGCACCGTCCGGTGCGGGTGGCGGGCGATGAGCCTGGCCACCAGCGGCGCCAGCGCGACCGCGGGCAGGGTGCTGACGGCGAGGAAGGCGCCGGACGCGAGGCCGCGGTCCGGGCCGGCGGCGTAGCCCACCAGCCACCACACCGCGCCGACCTGGAACATCCGTCCGGCGGCCTGGACGAGTACCTGCGCGGCCCACACGGCGCCGAACCGCCGGTTGCGAAGGACGAGCGGCAGGCGGTGCGTGGCCGTCCCGGCGGCCGTCCCGGTGGCCGTCCCGGTGGCCGTCACGAGTGCGGCCGTTCGTCGAGGACGCGGATCAGCTTGCCGGTCCGCGCGTTGACGGTGAGCTCGTGCTGGCGCACCCACTCGACGGACAGCGGGTGGACGTACCCGGCGCCGACCGCCTCCGGGTACAGCGGCCGCGCCGTGTGGATCCCGGCCTCGACGGCGGCGGCCAGCTCGGGGAGCCCGGTGGGGTTCCCGTCGCAGGCCAGGCGCAGCACCAGCCCGTCCCGGCCGTCCCAGCGGCGCACCACCAGCTGCACGCCGGTCACCCGGCCGGCCGGGTCGGCGGTCCGGACGAGGTCGAGCACGTCCTGGGTGTACAGCGACACCGGCCCCACCCGGACGCCCTCCTGGGCCCGGCCGAGGATGCGGAACCGTCCGGCGGCGACGTCGGTCCACTCCGCGCGGTCGCCGACGGGGTAGCGCAGTACGGGCATCAGCCGTCGCCGCAGGTCGGTCACCACGACCCGGCCCGGCACGCCCTCACCGGCGATCGGCTCGCCGGTGAGGTCGTCGAGGATCTCCACCACCGTCTCCGGAGCGAACACCCGGTGCACCCGGGTGTCCGGTCCCGGCACCGGCCGGCCGAGCAGCCCGGCGTCGACGGCGGCGTAACCGATCGAGGAGACGCGGGCGTTGGGGAACACCTTGGCGAGCAGTGGCTGCTGGTCCTGGTAGAGGCCCTCGCCGCCGAACAACAGCAGCTCCACGTGCGGGAGTTCGCGACCGGAGGCGAGCAGGTGATCAGCGAGCGCGCACAGCGTCGTCGGGGTGCCGGCCACCACCTCGGCCTCGAACTGCTCCAGGGTCTGCGCGGTCGACTCCAGCGGCGCCGCTCCGCCGATCGGCAGCCGGACGTTGGCGACGGGCGAGCGGTGCAGCGAGTCGAGGATGAAGGTGTAGCTGGCGTACAGGTCGCCCGCGTAGAAGAGATCGGCGACCCGGTGTCCCGGGCGCAGTCCGGCATCGACCAGCCCGGCGCCGAACGAGGTGGTGAACTCCCGCCACTCCTCCCGGCTGTAGAACGAGAACTTCGGCGAGCCGGTGGTGCCACCGCTCTTGAAGACCACCGCCTCCTCCAGCGGCCCGGTCAGCAGCCGGTTGCCGCGAGGCGTGTTCGCCTGCCAGAACTCGGCCTGCGGGACGACCGGAAGATCGGTCAACTTCGCCGTCCGGTCGGGTAGACCGGCGTACAGCTCCGCATAGAAGGGTGAATTGCGGCGCACGAAGCGTATGAGTTCGGCTGTCGGTTGAACGGGCATCAATTCCTGCTTTGAGGCATGCGAGGGGCGCGTGGCGCACGACCTCGCCCAATCGGTCGATGGCGATCGGCGATCCGGAGGTCTGCGGAATTCGGATTCCGCCGCGACACTTTCGGGCCGTTGGATCAGTAGGGCCGGGCTGCGGCGCCGAAGGTTCCGGATAGCCGCTGATCACGGGTCAACTTGCGTGAAGTGAGGAGTACCTGGCCTCCTGTTCGCCCAAAACACAGGCTAGCACCTCTGTATGCCTTCGGATTCAAGCCTGGACCCCGTGTGGGGTCGGCAGGGCAGTGATCTGAGGCTCCATCAAGCGACTGTTCGGGGGCGGCGGGAACGGAATGGTGAGGTACATCTCACGACGGGCGGATCGATGGATGTTCCGCACTGAACGGCGGGATTCGGCCACGTCTTTTTAGTTGAATGCAAGACATTTCAGGTGCGCCCGCCTGATTGTGGAACAGATGCCGGAATTGCCACCCGCCGTTCGGGGGGTGCGGCCTCCGCCGAACGGCGGAGAGCCCGGCCGGGCCGTAGCCGAGGGTTGATGAAGGCGATCGCCGTGTCGAGGCCGGGCGCGGTGATGACCGGCAGGAGCGGTCCGAAGATCTCCCCCCGCATCACGGGAGCCGCGGGCGAGACGTCGGACGCCGTGGTCCAGAATCGGGCGTCGATACCCCTGCGGGATCAACCGCAGCGCCGCACACCGAGGGCCGGCTCGTCAGTCCTTGCCGCTCAGCAGCCGGGCCTTCGCCCAGGCGAACTCCTCGCCGCTCAGATGCCCGCTGTCGCGCAGGACCGCCAGGCGCTCCAGCTCCCCGACCAGCGTCGACGTGTCGACGGGTGCGCCGTCCACGGGCACCCCTTCGCGGTCCACCTCGACCTCGAAGTCGCGCGGATTCTCCGGCAGATGACGAACAGTCACACCGCCGCCGCGCCGAGGCAGGTCGACGAGCGGGATGGTCTTGCTGACCGTCTCGGTGTACTCGACCCCGTCGGAGGCGGTGTAGCGGATGGTGAGTCGCACCCACGCGCCGCCGCTGTAGCTCGTACCGGAACTCGTGAGGTCGGTGATGACGCCCCGCACCACCTCGCCGTCCTCGGCCAGCCGTCGGGTTCGCCGGGCGGCCCGGCGCTTGTCCGCGATCGACCGCTGCCGGGCCTGCCAGGTCGCCCTGCCGAGCAGGAACGAGAACAGCGCGGTGAACGGAAGCGGGACGAGCGCCCACAGGGTCGCCGGCACGTGCGCGACGGACAGTCCCAGCAGCCCGCCGGTGGCAGCTCCCCAGAAGAGCGCGCCCGGCTCGATGGGCTGGTCGTAACTGTCGGTGTAGTCACCATCGGTGGTCTGGTTCACAGCGAAGAGCGCACCACCCCAGAGCACGGCCCCACCCAGGAAGCTGAGCCCGCCGGGAATCGCGCTGATCACATCGCCCGCGAGCAGGCCGGCGGCCACGAACAGCGCGGCGCAGACGTAGGTGGCGTTGCGCCGCCGCACGTTCAAGCCCGGCCAGACCGGCAGGTCCGGCGAAAGATCGTTCGAGGTCACGGGGTGATGCTAGCCGCGCCGATTGCCGCGCGGGCGAGATCTTTGACAGTTACTCGGGGTGTTCGGGTTCGACGTACTCCGGGCCAACGGCATCGGCTCCGTCCCGGCCCGAGGTCCGGTGACGGATCCCGCCGGCCACCACGCACTGATCGGGGTGCCTCGATCACGCCGGACCCTGGCGGAAACGACGGGACGTACGGTGCGGGCCGAGCCACTATGGGAGAAGGCCTACGGGTTCACTGGTCGGCTCGAATGGGGTGCTCGTGATGGGCGTGCCGTGGCATCGGTCGCCGAGGACCGGACACGAGGCCGCCGAGGCTCCGGCCGGCCACGGCCTCGACGAGGCGGCGCGGATCCTGCGATCGGCGCCGACCCGACTCGGCGCGCACATCGGTGGGCTCTACCTGCTGTCGGAGGACCGGCAGGTGCTCGAACTGGCCGTGACACTGGGGGCCGGCCGGCAGTTCACCAGGCCGTGGCAGCGCATCGGCGTCGCCGCACCGGTACCGGTGGCCGAGGCGGTGCGCGGCGGCCGGGTCGTGTGGGTGGGCGGCACGGAGGACATGGCGCGCAGGTACCCGAGGGTCGCGGTCGCCATGCCGTACGCGTTCCGCCTCGCGGCTGCTCCGCTCGTCACGCGGCGGACCGGGTACGGGGCCGTCTTCGTGCTCTGGCCCGCCGCGCATCCCCCGGAGATGTCGCGGGGTGAACGGGACCGGTTCGAAGAGTTCGCCGCGCGCCTGGCCGAGGTGCTGGCGGACGCGGCCCGGGCAGGCCGACCGGTCCGGGCCGGCCCGCGTCCCGAGGTGGCCGAGAGCGGTGCCGCCGTGCCCCCCACCGCGATGGCGGCACGGCTCCCGGAGGGCGTGTGCGACATCGATCTGGACGGCAGGCTGGCCGCGGTCACGCCGGCCGCCGCCGAGTTGCTGGGCGTGCCGGTCGAGCTCCTCCTGGGCGCGCGGCTGTGGGCGGTCCTGCCGTGGCTGCGGGATCCGGTCTACGAGTACCACTACCGGTCCGCGGTGATGAGCGGGCAGTCCGCCACCTTCGTCGCGTTGCGGCCACCGGACCGGTGGCTGTCGTTCGAGCTGTTCCCGGACCCGTCCGGGCTCACCGCGCGGATCGTCCCGGCCGACATCGCCCGCCGCGACCGGCCCACCGGAACACCGGCTCAGCGGGCGGTGCACACGCGGCCCGGAGCGCTGTACCACCTCCTCCACCTCGCCAGCGCGCTGACCGAGGCCGTCACCGTGCAGGACGTGGTGAGCATGGTCTCCGAACAGATCGTGCCGGCTTTCGGCGGCCAGGCCGTGGCGGTGCTCATCCCCGAAGGCGGCCGACTGCGCATCGCGGGCCATCGCGGCTACCCGCCCGGCTTGGTCGACCAGTTCGACAGCACCCCGCTGACCGAGCCCACACCCGGTGTCCGGGCGTCCACCAATCCCGTGCCGGTGTTCTTCGAGACCCGTGCGGAACTGGAGCGGCTCTACCCGGACCGCCACGAGACGCAGGACGGGATGGCCGCCTGGGCCTATCTGCCGCTGGTGACCTCGCGCAGGCTGATCGGCACCTGCGTGCTGGCGTTCGCCGAGCCGCACCACTTCGACCTGGAGGAACGCGCCGTCCTCACCTCACTCGGCGGACTGATCGCCCAGGCCCTGGACCGTGCCCGGCTGTACGACACCAAGCTCGTCCTCGCCCAGGGCCTCCAGGAGAGCCTGCTGCCCCGTGCGCTGCCCGCCGTCCAGAGCCTGGAGGTCAGTGCCCGCTACCTGCCGTGCACCGAGGGCATGGATGTCGGAGGCGACTTCTACGACCTCATCCGGGTCGGGCCCGACACCGTGGCCGCCGTGATCGGCGACGTCCAGGGCCACAACGTCAACGCCGCCGCGCTGATGGGCCAGGTCCGTACCGCCGTCCGTGCCTTCGCCACCGCCGACGCCGATCCGAGCACGGTGCTCTCCCGCACCAACCGCCTGATGGCCGACCTGGACACGGCCTTGCTGGCCACCTGCGCCTACCTGCGCGTCGACCTCGCCCGCCGCGAGGCCTGGCTGGCCGACGCCGGCCACCCCGTGCCCCTGCGGTACGGCCCGGACGGTCGGGCGGGCGCACTGGAACCGCGCACCGGCATGGTGCTGAACGTCGACCCCGCCGCCGACTACCCGCAGATCCGCGTCGACCTGCCGATCGGCACCACTCTGGTCCTGTACACCGACGGCCTCATCGACACGCCCGGTACGGACCTCGACCAGGCGCTGGCCGATCTCATCGCCACGCTGGCCCGCCACGGTGGCGAACCGCTCGACCGGCTGGCCGATGCGCTCGTCGACCGGGCCGGGCACGGAGAGCAACGTACCGACGACGTCGCGCTGCTGCTGATCCGGTCGGTCCCCTGGTGAGACGGGGCGGAGGGACGGAGCGAATCCGCGGCCGACGGGCGCGGCGGACCCGGGGGCGCTCGGGCGAATGCGCGGTCTGCGGTGTCCGGTTCGTGCCGGGGCGGGATCATGGGGATATGGCGAGAGACACGGGCCCCGCCCCCCGGGCTCCGGACCGAGCGAGTGGTCGTCATGGGCGGCAGCATCCACGCCCGGTCCCGGGGGATCCTTCCGTGCGGCGTCTGCGGTCGGTGCTGAGCATCCGCAGCGTCGCCGGTCAGATGTTCCTCCTGCAGGTGTCGATCGCGCTGCTGCTCGTGGTGGCGGCGGTCGTCGCGCTTCTGATCCAGTCCCGCAGCGACCGGTTCGCGGCAGCGCGCGACCGTTCGCTCGCCGCGGCCGAGGCGTTCGCCCACAGCCCCGGACTGGTGGCGACGATGCAGGGCCCCGATCCCAGCAAGGTCCTGCAGCCGCTGACCGAAGCAGCCCGTAAGGACGCCAAGGTCGACTTCATCGTGGTGACCGACCGTAACGGCATCCGCTACACCCACCCCGAACCGGAACAGATCGGCAAGAAGTTCGTCGGCACCATCGCGCCGTCGCTGCAGGGTCAGATCACCGTCGAGCAGGTGCACGGCCCACTCGGCCTGGAGTACCAGGTGGTGGTCCCGGTGGAGGACACCCAAGGCGGGGTCGTGGGCATCGTGTCCGCCGGGATGAAGGTCGCCAACGTCAGCAGCGCGATCGACCGCCAGCTGCCGGTCGTCCTGGGCGCCGGCGTCGTCGCGCTGGGCCTGGCCACGGCCGGAACGGCGCTGGTGGGCAGACGTCTCCTACGGCAGACCCATGGCCTGGGGCCGGAGGAGATGACCAGGATGTACGAGCACCACGACGCGGTGTTGCACGCGGTGCGCGAGGGCGTGGCCATCGTCAGCGGCGACGGCCGGGTCCTGCTGGCCAACGACGAGGCGCGCCGGCTCCTGGACCTTCCCCCCGACGCGGAGGGGCGTGCCGTCACCGACCTCGGCCTCGACCCCCGTACGGCCGAACTGCTGCTGTCCGACAGCGCGGTCACCGACGAGGTGCTCCCCGTGGGCGACCGGCTGCTGGCCGTCAACAACCGCCCCACCGACAGCGGGGGAGGACCCCCAGGCAGCGTCACCACCCTGCGTGACTCCACCGAGCTGCGCGCCCTGGCGGGGAAGGCCGAGGTCGCCCGCGGTCGGCTCAGGTTGCTGTACGACGCGAGCATGACCATCGGCACCACCCTGGACGTCCGGCGCACCGCCGAGGAACTCGCCAAGATGGCCTCCCAGGGATTCTGCGACTACGCCACTGTCGACCTCGCCGAAGACGTCCTGCTCGGCGAGGAGCCGCAGCCCCTGACGGGCGGTGCCAGGGTGGAGCTGCGACGGGTGGCGCTCGCGGGCATCCGGGACGATTCGCCGTTGTACCCCCAGGGCCGGCTGGGCCGGTGGGCCGGCAGTACCCCGCAGGCGTTGGGCTTCCTCAGCGGGCGATCCGCGCTGGTCCGAGAGCTGGCGACCGACGCCGGATGGCGCATGCAGGACGTCGAGCGGACGCAGGCGGTGCTGGACTTCGGCCTGGCATCGCTGATCGCCGTTCCGCTGACGGCGCGGGGTGTGGTGATGGGCATCGCCTGCTTCTGGCGCGGCCGGGACCGGGGCCCGTTCGAGGACGACGAGCTGTCCCTGGCCGAAGAGCTGGCCGCTCGGGCCGCCGTGTCCATCGACAACGCCCGCCGCTTCACCCGCGAGCACACCATGGCCGTCACCCTGCAGCACAGCCTGCTGCCGCGCGCGTTGCCCGAGCAGAGCGCCCTCGACGTCGCCTACCGCTACCTGCCCGCCCAGGCAGGGGTCGGCGGCGACTGGTTCGACGTCATCCCGTTGCCGGGTGCCCGGGTCGCGCTCGTCGTCGGCGACGTGGTCGGCCACGGTGTGCACGCGGCCGCCACCATGGGCCGTCTGCGCACCGCCGTCCAGAACTTCTCCACCCTCGACCTGCCGCCGGACGAGCTCCTCGGGCACCTGGACGAACTGGTCGCCCACATGGACCAGGAGGCGGCCGCGGCCGGGGGTGAACCCGCGATCACCGGCGCCACCTGCCTCTACGCGATCTACGACCCCAGCACCGCCACCTGCGCGATGGCCCGGGCGGGCCATCCCCCGCCCGCCGTCGTTCACCCGGGCGGGACGGTGGAGCTCCTCGCTCTCCCCGCCGGTCCGCCGCTCGGCCTGGGCGGGATGCCCTTCGAAGCCGTGGAGGTGCGACTGCCGTCGGACAGCAGCCTGGTCCTCTACACCGACGGCCTCGTCGAGGACCGCACCCGCGACATCGGTGTCGGCCTGGACGTCCTCGCGAGCGTCCTGACCCGCCCCGGCCGATCGCCCCAGGAGATCTGTGAGGCCGTGCTCGACGCCCTGCTGCCCGCCCGCCAGACCGATGACATCGCCCTCCTCGTCGCCCGCACCCGCGTGCTGGAGCCCGATCGGATCGCCGAGTGGGCGGTGGCCTCGGCTCCGGAGGCCGTGGCCCAGGTTCGCGCCGATGCCACCCGACAGCTCGCCGAGTGGGGACTCGACGAGGCCGCCTTCGTCACTGAACTGGTGCTCAGCGAGTTGGTGACCAATGCCATCCGCTACGCCACCGAACCGATCAGAGTGCGGCTGCTGTACGACCGCACGCTGATCTGCGAGGTCTCCGACACCAGCAGCACCGCCCCGCACCTGCGCTACGCGGTCGAGGACGACGAAGGCGGCCGCGGCCTGTTCCTCGTCGCCCAGCTCGCCGAACGCTGGGGCGTCCGCTACACCCCCGAAGGCAAGATCATCTGGGCCGAGCAGTTCCTGTGACGGAGCGCCCCGTCCATCGGGCCCGGCGCAGGCGGCCACCACGCGGGGTGTCGGCCCAGGCCGTCGACGGGCGGGCACCTGTGAGGCGGCGGCCAGGACAGCCGTGGTGCCACCGATCCGCCCGAGGTGGACTCCGCACCGTTGCGGAGGCTGCAGGCGGCGACCACTTCGCCGAGCGCGCAGGCGGAGCTGATGATCCGCGCCCTGGTCGGCCCCTGCGGGGGACCCCGTTCGCAGTCGTGCACATCCCCGAACGTCATGTCCCACCGCAGGACCGTGCGCGGGCCTCCCGGTCGGGAGACCATGGCCTCGTGACTCCTCCCCCGGCTGGGGCCGGGGGCTTCTCGCTAACCCTTCCGGGCGTCGCGACGGACCAGCCCGGCCCGTAGAACGTTGATGGCTGCCACTGTGTCGGCGTGCGCCTGGTGGCCGCACTCCTGACAGTGGAACCTCTCCTGTGTGGGCCGGTTCTCCTTGGCGGTGTGCCCGCAGGCGGGGCATGCGCGGGAGGTGTTGCGGGGGTCCACGGCGATCACTTCTCGTCCGGCGCTTTCAGCCTTGGCGCGCAGGATCGCCAGGAACACCCCCCATCCGGCATCCGAGACCGAGCGGTTGAGTCCGGCCTTCGCGGCGGCTCCGTTCGGGAGGAACGCGCCGGACTGGTCGGGGTCCGGCCTGGGTGCGGGGGTACGCACCATGTTGCGGATCTTGAGGTCTTCGTGCGCGATGAAGTCGTGCTGACGCACGAGGTCGAGGGCGCTCTTGTGGGCGTGGTCGAGGCGTTGGCGGCGGACCTTGCGGTGCAGGTCGGCGGCGCGCTGCACAGCCTTGCGGCGGCGATTGCCGCGCCGCTGGCACCGGGAGAGCGCTTGGTGGACGGCTTCGAGCTTCGCGGCGGCCTTGGCCCCGTGGCGGGGGTTGAGCACGAACCCGCCGTTGGAGTCGGCGAGGAAGTTGGCTATGCCCATGTCGATACCGACCGCGCTGCCGGTCGCGGGCAGCGGTTCGGGCGCGGCCTGTTCCGCGGTGAGGACGACGTACCAGCGCCTGCCCTCGCGCTTGACGCTGACGGTCTTGACCTTGCCGACCACCGGCCGGTGCCGGTGGACCTTGACGTGCCCGACACCTTGGAAGCGGACGCGGGTCACCGGGTCGTGCGGGGTGGAGTTCCAGCGGCAGCCGTCGCCGTCCTTTGGGAAGTCCACCGTGTCGAACCAGTTGACGCCCCGGAACCTGGGATGGCCGGGCGTCTCTCCGGCCTTGGCCCTTCGGAAGAACGCCGCGAACGCCTTGTCCAGACGGCGCAGCGTGGCCTGCTGGCTGGAGAACGACCAACGCCCCTGACGGTCCGGGTCGAATGCCCGGATCTCCTTGAGCTGCGCGGACTGATCGCCGTACGTGATCGAGGTCTTGGAGACGTGCCGGTAGGCATCCCGCCGCTCCTGCAGGGCCCCGTTGTAAAGCGAGCAATGATCGCGCAGCATCTCGGCGAGTGCTCGAACGGACCACCTGCAGCGCGCTCGGCGCGGGCCTCGGGCTGACGGTCGGTGCGCCCACCGGGCTGTACCAGGACGGGTCGGGCACCACTGCCGACACTGCGATCGAGGTGGACCCGTCCGCCGCCCGCCGGCTCGCGCACTGCTTCGCGCTCGGCGACGCCGCGCTGGCCGGGTTGTTCCCGGACGCGGACCCGGTCATCTGGCCCGAGCACTTCGACATCGCTCTTGGCGCCGACGAGGTGAACTACGGCGTCTCACTCGGCGACGCGTTCGAGCCGGAGCCGTACGCGTACGTCGGCCCGCACACCCCGCGGCAGGGCGGGTTCTGGAACGCGCCGTTCGGTGCCACCCGGACGATCCGTGAACTCGGTGGTGTCCTCGGCATCACGGCCTTCCTGGAGCAGGGCCGCCGGCTGGCCGTCGACGCCCGCGGGCTTGATACGGGTCCGGAGCGGTGGACGCTCCTGCAATTTGTGTCGGGCGGCGGGTAGGGGTACTGTCGCCCAGTCGCTCGGCAGGGAGCACCGGACACGCATCGGCGCGGACGGTCCCGGGGCGGCCAATCCTCTGAAACACCTTTCCGGTTCGTGCCGGTCGTTCTCGCGTTCTCGCGGTGCGGCTCGGTGCCTATTCGGTGTGCGCGTTTTATCGGATTGCGGCTGATTCGCTTTTCGGAGCGGAGATCGGCTAGAGTTTGAAACGTCGAACGGGGCGCAAAACCCCAAAAGACACCAGTGAATTGGATGAATGAAGCCCCGGAAAACGGAGCAGAAAACATCTGATAAGCTGGAAACACGAAAGAATGAAGCGCCCGGAGGGCCCGCTGGAAGGCGGTCCGAAGGAAGCGTCCGTTCCTTGAGAACTCAACAGCGTGCCAAAAGTCAACGCCAGATATGTTG
>NZ_JBICZB010000107.1:0-19034 GCF_043201815.1 Kitasatospora sp. NPDC048296 | reverse complement strand
CAACCACGCGACGGCCGAACAAGTGAACCTGAAACCCCGCCAACCCCTTCTGACCAGCTGATCAGCACCTCCCGCACACCGGGGGAAGCTCAGGTTCCAAGAACCGTGACCACCTGGTGCCAACAAGCGTGTCCCATCGACGAGAAACCGCCAGGTCGCCCGGCCCCACTGGTTCCAGCTCTCGTGTCCCGGCTCGGAGCTGCCTTCGGCTCGTGGCTGTGAGCTGACCGTTGACTGCTGCGGGGCCGGGGGCCACGGGGGTTGCAACGAGCGTCGGTGCGCTCGATGACATGGAGTGGCCCTGCCCCGGCGCGTCTGCTGCCCTGGTCGCGGAGTACGCCGGCCACAAGGTGGCCGCGCCAGGTCTCACAACCTGGAGAAACCCTCGGCCTCCTGGCCGGCAAGCGTGTCCGGTCACAATGTGCACCAGGGGACTGCTGACGCGAGGGGGCGGGGATGGAAGCGGTACTGGAGTGGGGCGCTCGGCTCGGGCCGGCTCAGGTGGCGGGTGGGGCGCTGCTGGTCAACCTCCTCCTGTTCCTCGTCGCCGTGGGCGCCGGCGGGTGGTTGGTGCGCCGGTTCGGGGAATGTCGGGTGGCGCCGGTGCCGGGGCCCGTCACGCCCGCCGAACGGGTGCTGATCGCGGTCACCGTGCTCCTCAACTCCGTTGTCACTACGGCCGGATGGCTGCTCTGGCGGGCCGGGTGGATCCGGCTGAGCCCGCTGACCGGGCCGCGAGCGGTCGTCGAACTGGTGCTCCTCACCCTCGTGATGGACGCGCTGATGTACGCGGGGCACTGGATCGCCCACCGGCGCCGCGTCTACCCGATGGTGCACGAGGTGCACCATCGCTGTCCGGACCCCCGGCCTGCCACGCTCTTCGTGATGCACCCGCTGGAGGTGCTGGGCTTCGGCGGGGCCTGGCTGGCGGTGCTCTGCGTGCGGGGCGTCTCGATCGCGGCCGTCGGGGGGTTCGTTGTGGTCAACCTGGTGTTCGGCCTGCTCGGGCACCTTGGGGTGGAGCCGGTCCCGGCGCGGGTGCGACGCTGGAGGGTCTTCCACTGGGTGGCGCTGCCGATGTTCCATGTCGGCCACCACGCCGACCCGTCCGTCAACCTGGGCTTCTACACCACCGGCTGGGACCGGCTGTTCGGCACCGTCGACCCCGGCTACGACCGGATCCGGGCGGCGCAAGGGTACGAAAGCATTGCTGGGCGTGCTCACGGCAGTAGCCCTCGGTGTCGGTGCCCTCGCCGGTGCGACCGCCGCCACCGTCGCGCCCGCCCGGCAGGTCACCGCCCGGACCGTCACCATCCAGGCCGTCAACAAGCTCGGCCTCAACACCACTGAAGCAAAGAGCGTGCAGTGCTACGTCCGCGCCGCCGGATGTCCGGGGGAGGGGAGGCGGGCCCCGGTCGGCCCAGGCGCTCAACCGCGGTCGTCCCGCGGCGGTTCGAGCGTCGGGACCGCGCCGCCCTCGGCGTAGTCGACGTGGACGCCCGCGAGGCCCCGGGACCAGGCGGTGGTGATCGGGGTGAGCCGGGCCCGGGTCAGTGGGGTGGGGCCGAGGCCGATGGCGAAGTGGGTGCGGCCGTCGCGGCCGCGGTAGGGGTGGGGCCAGGCGTGGAGGCGGGTGGCGCCGGCTTCCTCCAGCGCGGTGAGAAGGGCCCGGAGGCGGCCGCGGACGGCGCCGAGTGACTCCTCGTCGGTGGTGACCACGGCCCAGGCGGCGTGGCGGCGGTGCAGCGGGGGCGGGGAGAGCAGGGCGGGCCAGGGGTCGGGGCTCTCGGTGCTGAGCTCCCAGGCGCGGTAGAGCTCCTCGGCGATCAGGTCGCGGGCGTCGGCGCCGACCTGGCCGGTGCAGCTGCGGACGGGGGCGGAGGGGGTGAGGACGGTCAGGGGAGCGGCGGCCCGATCCGTGGAGTCGCCCGTCAGACTGACGGGTCGGCGCCAGTCCCAGCAGGCCCAGGTCTCGGCGAAGCTCTGGAACAGGGTGGCTTCGGCGGTGTCGTCCGCGTCCAGGACGGTCCGCGCGGCCAGCACCGACCAGGCCAGCGACGGTAGGTGGCCGAACGGCGCGGAGTCCAGGCCGCGCGCCCGCGCCCAGGTCTTGACCTCCCTGGCCAGTCGCACGAAACGCCCGTGCCGCTCACCGACCGCCGTCAGGATCGCCTCGGCGTCCGTGACCGCGCTCAGCGCGGCCGCGGCCGCCTCGCCCAACTCGGCACGCCGGGCGACGGCTTGGGACGGTTCGAGCTCGCCGGTGAACACCACGACCAGGTCGACCGTCAGCCCGCCCGCCTCCAGCCGCAGCCCGGGCACCCGGGCGCCGCGCACCTCGCGCACCCGGCCCGCCTCCGGCAGTGCGGCCGCCACCCGGGCACGGACGCCCTCCAGATCGGCCGGGCCGGGCAGGGCCGCCACCAGGTCCAGGTCGCCCCCGTCCAGCTGGCAGCCCAGCCGCCGCGAGCCGACGGTGTGGACCACGCCCTCGGGCAGTGCCGCAGCGATCCGTGCGGCCAACTCGGCGGCGACAGCCGTACGTTCAGCGGGCTCGGGCCGCAGCGTAACCACCGGCTCCGCCGGCGGGACCCACACCTCGCCCGTCCCCAGCTCGACCACCGCACGCACCCGCATCGGCTCGTCGCCCCGCCGGGAGAGCACCACCAGCTCGCCCACCCGCGCCGAGTCCCCGCCGAGCCGGGCCGCGCAGTCGGCGGCCACCCGCTGCGGGTCCGCGCTGCGCCCGAGGGTCAGGTGCGGGGTGTAGCCCCCGGCGCGGCCCCGGCAGCGGGGGAAGCGCCGTTCGAGGGCGTGCCGCAGCGCCGCCCAGGGCTCGGGCAAGGCGGCGGCCGGGTCCAGCCAGACGGTGGCGTCCTCGCGGTGGCCGAAGGTGTGGACGCCGTCCAGACGGGCGGCGAAGGGGGAGACCTCGGCGGCGGCCGCGCCGAGCAGCGGCAGGGCTCGGTCGAACTCGGCCTCCGGGACGAAGCCGAACAGCAGATTGACGTGCGGCGGCCAGCGGCGCTGCTGCGGGTCGTACGCGGTGCGCAGGCGCTGGATCGGCGGCCACAGCTCCTCGGGCGGCAGCCAGGCGACGGCGGTGCGCGCAGTCGGCGCGGCGTCGAGCGCCGCCGGGGAGGAGCCGCCGCCGAGGGCGAGGTCCACGGCCACGCCGTAGTGGTCGGAGGGGTGGAGCCCGCCGGCGGTCGGGCGGTCGCCGAGCAGGGCGGCCCCCGTCGCCCGGGCGTGCTCGCAGCGGTGCAGCACGCGGTCGAGGCGTGCGGCTCGGCCGGTGAGCGTGGAGACGGCGGCGAGCGGGTTGGCGCCAGGGTCGAAGGTGGGGGTGTCGTCGGCCGGACCGCGCACCTCGGTCCAGGCGTCCCGCAGCCCGAGCGCGGCGGCCGGGCCCGCCGGGCCGGAGCGGCCGTCGTTGAAGTCCCCGAGCAGCAGCAGCTCGCCCACGACTGCGCCCAAGCCCTCGGCCAGCGTGGCGAGTTCGCTCTGTCGGCGGGCCGGGCCGTCCGGTGAGTGGTCGCTGCTCAGGTGGACGGCGGCGACGGTGAGCGGTGCGTCGGCGGTCCGGACGGTGACGGCGATGACGGCCTTGTGCGGGCCGAGCTGGTGCCGCCCGGCCTCCAGTACGGGGAGCCGGCTGAGCAGCAGCAGCCCGTGGTCGGCCACGTCCGGGCCGTACGGGTCGGCGCCCAGGGTGTAGCCGTCCCGGACCCAGGGAGCGGCCAACAGCAGGTTGACCAGGGCCGGTTCGACCTCCTGCAGGGCGATGACGTCGGCGTCGGCGGCCTCCAGCGCGGCGAGCAGGAGCGGTCGGCGGCGGGCGGTGTCGATCCGGTCGGCGTCGTAGCGGTCCCACAGGGTGTTCCAGGTGACCACGCGCAGGCTGTCCGCGGCCGCCGTTCCGGCGTCGATGCCGGGCTGCCAGCCGCCCTCCGGCCGCCAGGCGTGCGGGGCGGTGGCGGTGAAGAAGGGCGCGGGCAGGCGGCGCGGGTCGGTGCGGCGCCCGGCCTCGGTGGTGTCCAGGAGGTCCGTGCCGGTGGCGCGGTCCCACACCCGCACGCCGTCGGCCTCGACCCAGTGCACCCGGTGCCAGGGGATCTCGCCGGAGGCGGCGAAGGCCTCCAGCGGGACGCGCTCGGTGCGGTCGTCGCGCTGGCGCACGCCCAGGGTGAACCGGGCCGGGTCGAAGCGGGCGTCCCAGCGGATGCGCTGGCAGACCTGTTCGATGGGGCGCATCAGTCCTCCACGGGGTCGAGCGAGTCGAGTGAGTCGAGTGAGTCGAGCGTGCCCGCCGTGTCCTCCACGGTGCCACCCGGGCCGACGTACCAGGTGCGCTGGGCCTGGCCGGGGTAGGGCGGGCTGTAGCGGTGCAGCTGGGCGGTGAGCACCTCGGGCGGCACCGGGTGCGGGCGCACGGCGTTGCGGCGCAGCAGCTCCTCCTCGCCGACCAGCAGCACCACCTGGGTGACCAGAGCGTCCCGGCGCCGGGCGACGGCGTGGACGTGGGAGCGCTGGTGGCGGTTGAGGGAGGTGGCGTCCCAGACCACGGTGGCGGCCGGGTCGGCGAGCGCGGCGTCCAGTCGGTCCAGGCCCTCGCGCAGCACCTCGGGGTTGTCGCGCTGGTCGGCGCGCGAGCCGCGGGCGGCGCGCAGGTCGTCCAGGCTGATCCGGGTGGCGGCTCCGGGCAGCGCGGCGGCGAAGGTGCTCTTGCCGCTGCCGGCCGGGCCGCTCAGGTGGACCAGGCGGGGGAAGCGGCCGTCGCGCCAGCGCCAGGCGACGGCGACGGCCTCCTCCACGGTGGAGATCCGGCCGAGCGCGTAGGCCTCGCGGGCCTGCGCCCAGCAGCGGTCGGCGGCGTCGCGGTCGAGGTCGGGCAGCGCCTCGCGCAGACCGGTGCGCAGCCTGCCGAGCGGGTCCGGGCCGAGCAGCCCGGCGTCCTCGGCGTGCAGGGCGGACCAGGCGACCTGTTCGCGCTCGGTCCGGCCGGGGGCGGCGGCCGCGGCGACCGCGTGCAGCACGCCGAGGTCGGCGGCGCAGGAGAGCCGGACCAGCCCGGCGCGGCGGTCCTCGTCCGGGTACGGCTGGTGCAGCCCGGGATGCAGCCCGACCAGGTCGGCGACCCGCCGGGCCAGCGGCAGGCCGAGCCGCCCGGCCAGCCGCGGCGCGAGCTGCTCCCGGCGGGCGGCGCGCAGCGCGATGGCGAGCACACCGGCCAGCCGGGTGTCCCCGGTCCGGCCGAGTTCGTCCAGTCGGGCGGAGACCTCGGCCAACTCATCGGCCTTGCAGGTCAGTTCGGGCATTCCCAAGGCCTCGGCCAGCAGCGGGAGTTCGGGCAGCTGGCCGGAACGCACCGCCCAGAGCGCGGCGTTCGGGCCGAGCCCGTTCTCCACCACGGCGGCGTGCATCCAGTGGGTGTCGGTGCGCACGTGCTGCGGGCGGACCCACTTGGCGATCCGCTCGCCGAACTCGGCGCGGGGGAAGCCCTTGACCGTCCGGACCACGTACCCCTCCTGCCGGTCGAGGTCCAACCGCAGTGCGCGCAGCGCCCGTTCGTCGTAGCGGCCGCGCCACAGCACCCGGGGTACGGGGATGCCGAGGCGGCGCAGGAAGCGGACGGTGTCGTCCCAGTCCAGGCAGTGGTCCCGTTCGGTCCAGACCGAGAAGCCGTAGAACCAGCTGTCCAGGTCGGTGTACGGGATGGAGTGCCGGGCGAACAGGTTCTCCCCGCAGATCCGCCAGCCCTTCGGGAGCCGGGCGCCGATCCGGCTCTGCAGGCCTTTGGCCCAGGCCCGGGAGGGGTGGTGCGCGGAGTCCAGCGAGCGGGCGTGCAGGCCGTCGGGGTAGAGCGTGGTGTTCTCGCCGTCGAGCTTCTCGGTGACGACGACCTCCGCGCCGGCCAGCGCGGAGAGGTCCCCGGTCCGTACGTCGTCCGCCGCTGCCCCCGGTGACCAGGGGAGATGCGGCGTCCGAGGGTAGTGCACTCGCATGTCCGGCTCCCTGAACGTCCTTGATCCGGCGGACACTGTAGGAGCGCGCGGGAGGGCCGGGCCACCGATTAACCGAGCCGGCGCGGGTTCAGTCGATGCGGTGCTCGCGCCAGAAGGGCGTCAGGTCGACGGAGGTCGCGGCCTGGGCGGCGGCCTTGAAGTCGGCGGCGGTCGAGACGCCGTACCAGTGGGCGCGGGCGTAGCCGCGCAGCAGGGCGGACATCGGCTCCGGCCCGATCAGGCGGCGCAGTTCGTGCAGGGCGCAGGAGCCGTGGTCGTAGATGACCGCCTCGTAGCGGTCTGGGTGGGCGTCCCAGTAGCTCATCGGGTTGGTGAGGCGTTCGTCCGCGGACTGCCAGGGCGTGGTGGCGGTGCAGCCCTCGCCGGTGTTGCCGAGGGCGAGGTCCATGGCGTACTCGGTGAAGGACTCGTCCAGCCAGGGCGCGCGGTACTGGTCGTCGCCGACGATGCCGTACCACCACTGGTGCGCCAGTTCGTGGATGACGGCGGCGGGTCTGATCCGGTCGAGGACGAAGGCCGGGTACTCCATGCCGGCGAACGCGAAGCCGTTGTCGAGCACCAGGGCCAGATCACCGTACGGATAGGCGCCGTAGCGGGCGGAGTGGGCGTCGATGGTCCGCAGGGACAGGTCGAGCATCGCGCGGGCGTCCTCCGCCTTGATGTCGGCGGCCGAGTAGACGGCGATCCGGACGCCGTCGGCGGATCGGCCCGCGATCCGGCTGAACGGCCCTGCCGCCCAGGCGAATTCGCGCACCTGGTGGGCGCCCACCCGGGTGACCGTGCGGCCCGGCTCGCCGGGGGTGTCCAGGGCGCTGCCGGTGGCGGGGACCAGCAGCTCGGTGGGGTGGTCGAGGGTGACGGCGAAGTCGGAGGCGAGGCCGTAGAAGGACTCGCCGAGGTCGGTGTACGGGTCGAGGTGCCAGCCCGCCTCGTCCCGGACGGCGAGGACGGGCAGGGCGTTGCCGAGGAAGCTGAAGGCGCCGTCGCGGCCGAAGCGGTCGACGCCGTTCGGGACGTCGATGGAGAGGTCGAACTCGACACTCCCGGAAACGCCTTGGGGCAGCGGGCGGGGCAGGGGCACGCGCAGCGCGGTGCAGGCGACCTCGGCGGAGCCGTTGAGGCCAGACACCCGCACCGGCGGGGCCGCGCAGCTGCCGTGGAAGTTGTCCCAGAGCCGAAGGTACACCTCGCGCAGCGGGTCGGGCGAGGTGTTGTTGAAGGTGATCCGCTCGTGGCCCTGCCAGTGCGCGCCGGTGGCGTCGCTGCGCAGCTGGACGGAGTAGACGGGCGTGCCAGGAGTGCGCGTCGGGTCGAAGGGCGCGCGGCCGGGCGGCCCGGCGGCCACCAACAGGAGCACGGCGAGGACGGAGAACAGGGGGAGGGGGCGTCGCACGCCGTGGACTCCTGTCGGCGGTAGGGGCTGTCACGTGGGTCTCATGGGTCTTGGTGGTGGGCCCGTGGGCATCGAGGCACCCACCACGTGGACGTACCCCGAGGCGTTGTGCGAGGCCCGCCGGGCGGACACCGCGTCGCCGACACCGACCTTGAGAACGGCCTCGACCACGCCGGGGACACGCAGCGGCTCCGCCGTCGGGGTGATCCGACGGACCGTGCCGGAGCCCGGCGGCGGCAGTACCAGGTCTCCCGCGCAGCGCCACCGCCGGTAGCGAAGGACCGGACGGATGCCCCGGTAGACGTCCGAGTGCGGCCCACTGGAGCTCGGGCGGCGGGGGTTGCCAGACGCTGGTATCGGTGGCGTCGGCCGGGTCGGCGGCTCACCTCAACGGGCAGCCGGCAGCGGGCACACGGCAGTTGGCGTAGGTCAGTGGGCGTAGGTCAGTGGGCGTGCAACGGCGGGACTCATCGGCGGGCGGGGGTGGCGGCCCCCAGGACTTCGACCAGGGCGTCGGCGACCTGCTCCGCGCCGCCCGTGCCGACCGCCGTGGTCAGCGCCGTCCAGTCGGTGCCGGGCTCACCGGCCAGGTGTTTCAGCTTCTCGACCAGGCTCTCCCGTACGGCCGTTGCCGTCCGCCGGCGGTCGAGGTCGGCGGCGCGGGCGATCCCGCCGTAGATGAGGTCGAGGGCCTTCTCCTCGCCGTGGGCGCGCAGCGCGAGCGCCTCCTGCTCGGCGAAGACCGTGCTGGGCCAGGGCGTTCGGACGTCGGTGCCGAGCGCCTGGCTGTGGAAGCGGCCGCTGAAGACCTGGCTCAGGTTCTGTGGCGGCAGACAGAGCGTCGGCGTCCCGAGCCGCCCCGCCTCCAGAAGCGTGGTCAGCCCGGGGGAGGTGAGCAGCACGTCGCATTCGGCGAGGCGGTGCAGGAAGTCCTCGTGGGGGAGGGCACCCACGGTGGTGACGGCCGGGTGCACGCAGGAGTCGATGAGCTGCGCGGCCAACCAGGCGGGGAGGTTCCCCGCGACGTGCACCTCGGTGACCCCGCTCGCGGTCAGCGCCTCCAGGGCGGCGGGCAGCACGATGCGCGGATAGCTGGCCCAGTTGGCGAGTCGGGGAGCACGCAGACCGCCGAGGCTGATCAGAGCGCGGCGGGGGTGCCGCGTCGGCGCGGGATCGCGGGTGACGCCGCCGCCGGCGATCACCGCGTCCACCCAGCGGAGCCGGCGTGCGTCCGCCAGCACCCCGGCGGCCTCCGAGGGCAGCTCCACGCACCGCTGGGCGCAGTACACCTCGGTGTCCAGCGGGAGGTCGGGCCGGTCACCCTTCGTCCGGAGGAAGGGCAGGCTGTCCACGAACACCACCGGCACACCGTGGGCGCGCAATGCCTCCGCGAGCCCCCCGTCCAGCACCACCAGCGCCGCCCGCACGCGCTGCGCCCGGACGATCCGCCCGAGCTCCTCGCCCGACCCACCCTCCGGCAGGTCGAACCAGCGCTGCACCGGCTGCGCGGCCAGCACCGGCCGCCCGAGCCCGGACGCCAGCCCGATGAATCTGAGCTTTCCTCCGCCCCGGTCGCGCAGGGCGGACAGTACCGCGCTCAACTTCCCCGAACTGCCCCACCCGAACTCCACCCCGGCCACGGCTACGGTCCGGACGTCCGTCGCTGCCCTCATCCGTTCCCCGCCTCCCTCCCGAACAACTCCGGCGGCACGGCAACCGCGCCCCCACGTACCGGATTTCCTTCGCTCCGTATTCGTACCAGGCCGATCAGGCGGGGCGGTTTGACTACCTGCGGAAAATCGGAGGCTAACCACCCCACCAGGTGAAGCCGCCGATCGGGGAGTTGACGATGGGCGGTCAGATCATCGGTGCGACACGCGTGCAGGAACGTGCCTGCACCCCGTCAAGGCCCCAGCACGGTGCAATGGCCCCACCGCCGAGCCCGCACACCACAGGAGGCGCCGCCCGATGGAGCCGCCGGCCACCGACACCACTCCACTCCGAGTCCTCGACGTCTCGGGCACCGACTACCGCCGGGCCTTCGAACTCTTCCTCGTCGGTACGGACGAGAAGCCCCGCACCCACGCCCGGCTGAGCGAGATCGCGTCCGCCCTCCCGCGCCGCCGCGTCCTGCTCGACCTGGGCGCCGGCGACGGCCGCACCACCGCCCACCTGGCCGGGTACTTCGACCGTGTGATCGCCGTCGAGCCCAGCGCCGCCATGCGCGAGAAGCTCCGCACCACCTGCCCCGAGGCCCTCGTCCTCCCGGAGCCGCTCGACCGGGCCCAACCGCCCGAGCCGGCCGACCTGGTGCACCTCTCCCACGTCCTCTACTACGTCCCGGAACCCGACTGGCTCCCCATCGCCACCCGGGCGCTGAACTGGACGGCCCCCGGCGGCGCCCTCCTGATCGTCCTGCAGAACCCCGACAGCCCCTGCATGCGGATGGCCGCCCACTTCACCGGTGTCCGCTACGACCTGCGCCCCCTCCGTGACCGCCTCCGCGCCCAACACCCGTCCCACGGCTACGCCCTGGAAACCCTCGCCCTCCACTACCGCACGCCCACCCTCGCCGAAGCCGTCGACGTCGCCGAGTTCATGGTCAACGTCGCCGACCTCGCCACCCTCGACCCCCGCCCCACCCGAGCCGCCCTCACCGCTTACGTCCGCGAGCACTTCTCCCAGCCCGACGGCACGTACGCCATCGGTCACACCCAGGACATGCTCACCGTCCGCCGCGCCCCGGCCTGACCCGCCGGCCCCCGCAGCCGGAGCGACACGACGTCGACCTCGACCGGCTGCTCGGTCGTCAGGTCGCAGGCCGCGGGGAAGAAGAGCACCTCGCCTTCCAGGGCGATGCGTTGGCGTCGGGGCCACTCGCCGGCGCACCCCGACCGGGAACCCCTGGCCCCGACCCGGTGGTGCGGGTCAGCCGAAGATCGCCGTGGGGTCGCCGGTGAACCAGGTGTTGTCGATGCGCAGTCGCCGGATGACCCAGCGATCGCCGTCGCGGACCAGCTCGACGTCGTAGGGGTTCTTCAGCAGCGCGTGCTCGGCGGGGTCGGCGATGAGCAGGTGCTGGGCCTCGACCAGGGCGGTGAGGCGTGCGGTGTCGCCGTCGATCGTGATCCTGGGGTTGGTGACCTGGTGGGTGGTGTCGACCCGGCCGGTGAACATGCCCAGGATGGTGTCGACGATGGTGTCCCGCCCGGACATCAGTGGCGGCTCGGCGCCCCACTTCGCGGCGGCCGGGCGGAAGTCCAGTTCGGCGTCGGCGGCGAAGGCCGAGGCGAAGAGTTGCTTGTCCTTGAGGTCCTGGCCGAGGCCGAAGCGGTAGAGCGCGTCGGTGATCTCCGCCCGGTCGCGGAGCTCCGCGACGACCGCGGCGGTGTCGTGGGCGGGGGCGGTCAGGGCGCGGTCGCGGGTGACGTACATGATGGACTCTCCTCGGCACGGTGGGTCGGACGGTGTTCCAGCACCTCCGATCCTGCTGCCAGGCGCCAGGGGCATCAACGCGCGTCTGTGTCACGATCGTTAAGCCCCGGTTAACGATGGAGCGGGAGGAAGGGGCGGGATGCTGGAGCGGCATGAGCTGGAGGCGTTCCTCACCCTCGCCGAGGAGTTGCACTTCGGGCGCACCGCCGAGCGGCTGCGCGTCTCCACGGCCAGGGTCAGTCAGACGATCGCCAAACTGGAGCGCAGGGTCGGCGTGCCGCTGTTCCACCGCACCAGCCGCCGGGTGGAGTTGTCGCCGGTGGGGCGGGACCTGTACGAGGAACTCCGGCCCGCGTGGTCCCGGATCACCGCCGCGGTCGCGCGCGCGGTCGACGCCGGGCGGGGCCTGACCGGGGTGCTGCGGGTCGCCTTCCACGGGCCCGCGGCGGGCCAGTTGCTGGTCGGGGTCGCGCAGCGCTTCCGTGAGCGCCACCCCGACTGCGACGTCCGGATCCGCGAGGCCCGGCCGCCGGACGTCCTGCCGTGGCTGCGCGACGGTGAGGTGGATCTGGCGCTGACCTGCCATCCGGTGTCGGCGGACGAGGTCGACACGGGGCCGGTCCTGGTGCGCGAGGCCCGCATGCTCGCCGTGCCGGCCGGGCACCCGTTCGCCCGCCGCGAGGCCCTCTCCATGGCGGACCTGGCCCGCGCGACCGTCCTGCGGATCCCGGAGAGGCTCCCGGACTCCGGCCGGGCACCGGCGGGCCGGCACGTCTCCGGCGGCCCGACGGCCATGACGTCCAACGAGGCGCTCACGCTCGTGGGCGCGGGCGAGGGCGTCTTCGTCGTGGGGGCCCATGCCAGGAGGTACTTCGCCCGCCCCGACGTCGTCTACGTGCGGATCGCAGACGCGGCGCCGGTCGAATGGGGCCTGGTGTGGCCCGCGGGCGGCGCCACCGCCCGCGTACGCGCCTTCGGTGACGCCGCCCTCGACGTGGTGCGGGGGGTGTGACCGGCCGAGCCGCACCGCCTCGACGGTCCGTCACCACTCTCGTAGTAATGCGCTTGCATCGCTTCCCGGAATGGGATGTGATGCAAGTGCATCGAAACGACGGGCGGTCGATGTCGGCCGCCGCTGCCATGGCGTGGCACGACCCGTCATGGCGCAGTGAGGGAAAGGGGGCAGGGCGGCCCGCGCACCACCAAGGGGCGGCGGGCGGCCCGGCGAGCGATGGACACGAAACTGTGGAAGCTGAACGCCACCGAGTTGGGCGCGGCCGTCGCCCGTGGCGAGATCTCGGCGACCGAGGTGGTCGAGAGCCACCTGGAGCGCATCGCAGCGGTGAACCCGGTCGTGAACGCCGTCACCCAGCTGATGGCGGACAGCGCCCGCGAGGCCGCGCGCGAAACCGACCGGCGCCGCGCGGCGGGGGAGGAGCTCGGCCCGCTGGCCGGCGTGCCGTTCACCGTCAAGGAGAACATCCACGTGGCGGGGTGGGCGACCACGCACGGCGTGCCGAGATTCCGCGATCACGTGGCCGAGACCGACTCCCCACCGGTGCGCCGGCTGCGCGCCGCAGGAGCGATCCCGATCGGCCACTCCAACATGCCCGACCTGGCGATGTCCTCGGACCCCGCGAGCCGGCTCTTCGGCCGGACGTACAACCCCTGGGACCGGTCGAAGACCCCGGGCGGTACCAGCTCCGGCGACGGGGTGGCGGTGGCCGTCGGGATGGCGGCGCTCGGCCTGGGCAACGACTCGGGCGGCTCGGTCCGCCTGCCCGCCGCCTTCAACGGAGTGGCCGGACTGAAGCCGAGCCACGGCCGCTTCGCCGCCGACCACCGCATCCTGGGCCAGGAGCCGATGCTGGCCTCCCAGCTCATCCCCGTCGACGGCCCGATCGCCCGCTCGGTCGCCGACCTGCGCGTGGCCTACGAGGCGCTGGCGGGCGCGGACCCGCAGGACCCCAGGGCGGTCCCGGTACCCGCGTACGGGCCCCGCCCCACCGGTCCGCTCAAGGTCGGCATCGTGGCCGATCCGTCCGGAACCGGCGTCCACCCCGAGATCCGTGCCGCCGTCGACGAGGCGGCCGCCGCACTGGAGCGGGCGGGCTACGCCGTGGAGGAGGTGCGGATCCCCAAGCTGTTCGAATCCCTGGAGTGCTACGGCAAGCTCATCATGACCGAGTTCGGCGTGAAGTGGTCCCGGACCAGGGAACTGCTCACCGAGAAGGGCGCCCAGCACATCGACCTGTTCATGGAGCGCACCCCGCACGCCGACCTCGCCGAGTTCCTCCGACAGACCGGTGTCCGGCTCGGCCTCCAACGGGACTGGGCCGAGCTCCTGGAGACCCATCCGCTGCTCCTCGGGCCCACCTGCCCACAGCCCGTCCCCGGGTTCGACCTGCTCCCCGACGACACCGACACCGAGGCCCACGCCCGGATGATGCTGCCGGGAGCCCTGTGCACCGTGACCTCGCTGGTCGGCGTGCCCGCGGTGAGCGTGCCCACCGGGCTCGCGGAGGGTCTGCCGCAGGGCCTCCAGGTCATCGGGCGGATGTACCGCGAGGACTTGTGTCTGGAGGCCGCCGAGGTGATCGAGCGCCACTTCGGCGTGCTCGCACCCATCGACCCGCGCTCGTAACCCGAGCGAGCGCGCGCCGGTGTCCGGCCCTGGCGACGGGGCAGGGCCGGACACCGGCGGATCCGGTGACGGGCTTTTCGGTGACGGGCTGTCGAACCATCGGACTGTCGGACTGTCGGGCTGTCGGGCTGTCGGACTACGGGCCTTCGGGCGACGGGGTGCGGCGACCCGGCGCAGGCCCGGGGATGTCGGCGGCGTCCCGGGCGTCCGGGCGCCGCACCGGCGCCTCCGCCACGGGGATGCGCGGCAGCGCGTACGGGTGGTTGTCGCGGAGGTGGCCGATGAGGTGCTCGCGCAGCCGGCAGCGGAGTTCGAACGCGTCGTCGGCGTTCGCCGCCGTCGCCAGCGCCCGGACGACGATGGTGGTGGGGGTGGTGTCGACCACCTGGAGGGCGCTGCCCTGGCCGTCCCACAGGTCGCTCTTGGCCAGGAAGTCGTCGAACTCCTCCCGCAGCAGCCCGACCGGGGCGTGGTGGTCGAGGTGGAGCAGCGCCGTGCCGGTGATCCGGCTGGAGCGTCGGGACCAGTTCTCGAACGGGTGGCCGACGAAGTAGGACATCGGCATCACCAACCGCCGCTGGTCCCAGGTCGCGATCACCACCGCCGTCAGGGTGATCTCCTCCACCGTCCCCCACTCACCGGCCACCACGACGACGTCGCCGATCCGGGCCAGGTCGCCGAAGGCCATCTGCACCCCGGCGAAGACGTTGGCCAGCGTGCTCTGCGCCGCCACGCCCGCCGCCACACCGACCAGCCCGGCGGAGGCCAGCAGGCTGGTGCCGACCCCGCGGACCACCGGGAAGGTCATCAGGACCGCACCCAAGGTCGCGACGGCCACGACCGCCTGGCAGATCCGGCCGAGCACACTGGCCTGGGTCCGGGCCCGCCCGGCCCACGCCGCATCGCGGCGGTGCACGGCGAGCCTGAGTGCGCTGTCCACGAGGAGCGCCACCAGACGGGCGCACAGCCACCCGCCGGAGGCGATCGAGAGGATCACGAAGAGGTGCCGCAGCCCCTCGCGGGCGGCCGGCGGCGCGTTGATCCACGGCTGCGCGGCGGAGAGCAGCAGGCACGCCGTCAGCGCCAGGACCGGGCGGCGACACCTGCGCACCATGACCGGTACGCCGCTGCCGCTCCCGGGGGCGGCCAGCCGCCGCGCCACCACCTGCACCATCCGGTCGAGGCCGTAGGTCAAGAGGGCGGCCGCGACGCCGACGACGGCGAGGCGGAGCAGACTCCACCACATGTCCCGCGCTCCTTTCTGCTTCCGGCGGGGAGGGCTCGGCCCGGGAGGGCGGATGCTGCTGACGGCGGCTCAGTCGGGTGGTTCGGTCGGGCGGGGGTGGCCCGGCCGCGGCGCGGGTGGGTCGGGGTCCGGCCGGACGGGGGCGGGTGCCGGAGGCGGATCCGCCGGAGGCACGGGGGAGCCGGGTGGCGGCGGCGGGTCGGGCACCACGGGTGGGCCGGGTGGCCGGGTCGGCTTCGGCGGCACCGGGGGCTCCGGAAGCGGCGGTGGCGGCGGGAGGCCGGGCTGGGCGGGGGCGGTGGCCATGGGCGAGGGCTCCTCCCGATGGGATGTGATGCGGTGAGGCCGGTCCGATCCGGTGCGGCCCAGCGGGTCGTATCCGCTCGGCTGCCCCGGATGCCGCGGTTCATGCGCCCGCCGCGACGGCGTCCGCCCGAGCCGACCGTTCGCACAATCTTCACGCCGGGACCGGACATGGATCCGGTCCCGGCGGGTACCCGGGGACGGACCGTACGCCGAGGGGAAAGGACCGACATGGCCACGACCAGTGACGAACTCCTCCACCGGGCGACAGCCCAGGGTCAGGACGAGGACTCGACGGTCGACGCGTCCGTCGCCCCGAGCGCCGTCGTCCCGGAGCTGGCCGGCTTCGAGAACCCGCGGGAGGTCGCGCCCGCCGATGCGCGCGAGCTGACCAGGGTGCTGCTGGCCCGGCTGTCGACCCTGGAGGAGGGCACCCGCGAGTACTCGTACGTGCGGGCCACGCTCATCGAGCTCAATCTGTCCCTGGTGCGGTTCGCGGTCCGCCGGGTGGGCAACCGGCGGGAGCCCCAGGAGGATCTGATACAGGTCGGCTCGCTCGGCCTGATCAAGGCGATCGACCGCTTCGACCCCGGCCACGGCGCGGAGTTCACCACCTTCGCCCTGCCGACCATCCTCGGCGAGATCCGCCGGCACTTCCGCGACACCACCTGGGCGGTGCACGTGCCGCGACGCCTGCAGGAACTGCGCATCACCCTCGCCAAGGCGCGCGACGTGCTGTTCCAGCGGCTGGGCCGCTCGCCGACCGTGTCCGAGCTCGCCGCGCACCTCGAGTTGTCGGAGGAGGAGGTGATCGAGGGGCTCGCCGCCGCCAACGGCCGCACCGCCGGCTCCCTGGACACCTCCGCCGCCGAGGGCGAGGAGGAGCCGAGCCCGCTCGCCCAGCGCCTCGGCGAGGAGGACGCGCGGTTCGCGACGGTGGAGAACCTGATCGTCCTCAAGCCCCTCATCGCCGCCCTGCCGGAACGCGACCGGCTCATCCTGTCCATGCGCTTCGGCGAGGAGCTCACCCAGTCCCAGATCGGTGCCCGCCTCGGGCTGTCCCAGATGCACGTCTCCCGTCTCCTCACCCGCACGCTGAAGCACCTGCGCGCGGACCTCACCGCCACCTGAGCCGCCCTCACGGCACCAGGAGCACACGCGACGCCGCGCACGCCGACCACGGCCTGGCCGTACCCCGGTCGGCGTGCGTAGGCTCGTGGAGGACCCCCGTGGAGGGAACACGACGACGATGCCAGCCGAGAAGACGATGCCCGCAGAGAACGAGCCCGCGACCGTGCCGCCGACCACCGTCCCCTCCGAACCCTCCCGGCCGGGTGCCCGCTCCGGGCCCGACCTGGCCGTGCGCAGCTGGCACACCGACACCCTGGCGGCCGTCTGCGCGCTGGCCGGCGACCTCGACATCGAGACCCTGGACCCCGCCAGGAGCACGCTCGACGACTTGGTGGAGCGGCATCCGCCACTGCTGGTCGTCGACCTCGGGCACGTCGACTTCTGCGACTCCTCCGGCCTGAACCTGCTGTTGCGGACGCGGATGGCGGCCGCGGCCGCGGACGTGGAGTTCCGCCTGTCGGCGCCCTCCGTCGCGGTGCGGCGGCTGCTGGAACTGACCTGCACGGACACCGTGTTCTCGCTCCATCCGTCCCTGGAGGACGCGCTCGCCGCACCGCTCTGACCACTCCCGCCGGCCGGAGGCACGCATAATCCGGCAGCGGTCGGGAAACCGAGCAGACGTAGCGGAACACAGCGCCGAAACCGAAGGGGAACCCGCACATGACGACCAGCCGGGCCACCCTCGACGGCGACCGGCCGGGCGCCGGCCCCACGCTGCCGCCCGGCGGCCAGCGCCGGCGTCTGCACCTGGCCGGGCTGCCGAAGCCGGTCGCCCGCGCCCGGGCGTACACCGCGCAGGCCGTCGCCGACTGGTCGTGGCCGACGGGCGCCTCCGGGACCGAGGACGACGTCGTGCTCCTCGTCGCCGAACTCGTCGCCAACGCCATGCTGCACGCTGGCGGCCCCGTGGACCTCGTCCTCGACGCCTCCGAGACCCGCCTGCGGATCGAGGTCAGCGACCGGTCGACGGCCCTGCCCGAACCGCGCCGCCCGCACCGCCCGGGCCTGCCCGGCGGGCACGGACTCTTCATCGTCCAGCAGGCCGCCGCCCGCTGGGGCGCCCTGCCGCACGGCGACGGCAAGACGGTCTGGGCCGAGCTCGACGCCCTGCCCCCACACCCGGGCGGCTGACCGGCCACCCGGCCCTCGGCACCGGCGCCCTCGTCCCGCCCTTCGCCAAGCGCCTCGATTCGTCCTCCGCGCCGACCGTCCACATCGTGATGCTCTCGGCACCGGGACCCGTCGGGGCGCCCGCGCGCGGAGCTCCGCGCGTGGTCGCGGGCCCGGGCGAGGCGTAGCGTCGGCAGTGGTCGCGGGCGGGTCACCCCCTCATGCAGGAGCGCCGACATGCCAGGTACCGGGACACCTCCAACCGGCCCCCCGCCGGGTCCACCGCCCGGTCCGCCACCCGGCCCCCCGCCGGGGCCGCCACCGGGCCCCCCGCCGGGGCCGCCACCGGGCCTCCCGCCGGGGCCGCCACCGGGCCTCCCGCCGGGCCCGCCGTCCGCGGCGTCCGTCCTGACCGGTCACACGGCGGCGGTGACCTGCCTCGCCCTCTCCCGCGACGGCCGTCTGCTCCTGTCCGGCAGCGAGGACCACACGCTCAGACTGTGGGACCTCCAAGCCGGGACAGAGCTACGGCGCTGGGTCGCCCATGAGGACGGGGTGCAGTGCGCGGCCCTCTCCCCGGACGGCCGGCTGGCGGTGTCCGGCGGCGTCTGGGGACCGGCCGTCCTGTGGGACACCGACACCGGCGCCGAACTGCGCCGCTTCCACGGACAGGAACAGGGCTGCCTGGCCGCGGTCTTCTCCCCGGAGGGCCGGCTGGTGGCGACCGGCTGCGGGGACCACACCGTACGCTGCTGGGACCCGGCGACCGGGCAGGAGCTGCGGCGCCTCGCGGGGCACACCGCGGACGTCACCGCCGTCGCCTTCTCCCCGGACCGCCGACAGCTGCTGTCCGGCTCAGCCCAGTACGAGCTCGGCGCCGACCAGGTGCGGCTGTGGGACCTGGACGCGGGCATGGAGCTGGGCCGGTTCGGTGAGGGGCTGTTCGCGGTCACCGCCGTCGGGTTTGTCGTCCGGGGCGGCCTCGCGGTCGCGACCACCATGGACAACCTGCTGCACGTGTGGGACCCGGTCACCGGTGCCGAGACGGGCCACTTCGAGGTCGGCGCGGGCAACCTGCGTTGCCTGGCGGTGTCCCCGGACGGCTGCCGAGTGCTGACCGGCAGCGGCACCGACTACTACGACGCCGACCTGCTCGCCGTCCTCGGTGTCGACAACCGGGTCCGGCTGGTCGACCCGGCGAACGGCCGGGAGCTGGCCCGGTACGAGGGGCACACCGGAAACGTCAACGGAGTGGCCTTCACCGCGGACGGCCGGCGCGCGGTCTCGGCGAGCGCGGACCGCACGATCCGCCACTGGGAGGTGTAGCTCTCGGTCACCGGTTGCCCTCGGTCACCCGCCGGTGGAATCGTGGCAGGAGAAGGTCGGATCGGAACCCGCGATGGCCGAACGGGCACGAGGACAGCAGCGCACCTCGACCGTGGGCAGCCCAGTGATCCGGGCCTCCGCCGGGCCCGGTGGGCGAGGTGTCGGAGCCCTGTGCGCGCTTCTCGGCCTCCTCCCGGTCGCCCCCGTCCTGGCCCGGGCGTACGGCCTGGCGCCGTTCGCCGTCCGGTTCTGGTCGGTGACCGCGCCGAGCCCGGCGCTGCTCGCCGCCGTCGGCGTGGCGACCGATCGTCGCCCTTCGCCTCCGGGGCAACGCCGTGCTGCGGGTGCGCACCTCCGCCCAGCCGTACGCGGGCGGGTTCGTCATCGTGGACCGGACGGAGGGCTGAGATGACCACCGCA
>NZ_JBICZB010000106.1:18417-20115 GCF_043201815.1 Kitasatospora sp. NPDC048296 | reverse complement strand
CCGCCACCGCCCAGAACTACACCCTCCATACCGAGGTCAAGATCATGGAAGACGGGCTTGCAACTCGCCCACGACGCTAAACGCAGCGGCGTTGGAGCGATGTCCTGTCACCGATCTCCGCAGGGCATCGCTACGGGCGGGGCGTCGACGCCTGAGTCTCCGTCAGACCTGTGCGTGTTCTGAGCCGGGTGGGAAACGCCCCGCGACCCGCCAGTACGGTCGCGGGGCGTCACGCGAGCGGATCCGCCGGTTCAGGCGCCGGGCCGGTTCGCTGTGGGGAGCGTGATCGGGGTCTGCGTCGGCGAGGTACCGTTGTTCAGGTACAGCATCGCGATGCCGCGCAGGGACTGGTCGAACAGGTAGAAGCCGTCGGGCATGATGGGTGACATCCCTTCGCGGAACGCGACGTACATCGGCCATCCGATCTCGATCAGGGCCCGCGACAGCAGGTCGGAGGGCAGGCCGAGCCAGTCGGCGTACTGGTCGCCGATCAGGTAGCGGACCATCTCGCTGACGAATCCGGCGTCCAAGCCTAGGGTGGGGTCCTCGATGTACCCGAGCAGCGTCTGAGCCAGGCTGGTGCCCTCTGTCGTGGAGGCGAGGTCCGGCCACAGCATCTGGGCAGCCTGCGCCTGCGCGTCGGACCAGCTGGCGGGGATGAACTGGTCTTGTACGCCGAGCAGGTGGAGGGCGACCTGCCAGGCGTGCAGGTCCGCGGCCTGCTCCGCGTCCGACAGCGAGACGCCCCACTTCTGCAGGTTGTTGTGCGCGAAGGTGGCCACGGAGTGGAACGTGCGCAGGATGTCGCCGTTGCTGATCGGCGACGGCTGGTCCGAGGTCGCCATGAACTGCGTCGAGGTCGGCAGCAGATTGCGGACAGTGGCGTGCACCAGGCGCGTCTTGTTGGCGGTGACAACGAAGTGACCCGTGGTCTCCCACGCGCTCCCGCTGTGCAGGTCGTAGCCGAAGGTGAAGGTCTTGGCCGCGCGGGCCTTCATGTCGGCGCCGCCGGCGGACCAGTAGACCGCTCTGGCTTCCCGCGGGATCACGGTGCTCAGGATTCCGCTGCCGAGGCTCTCCGACACGAACAGGTAGTTGTTCAGGCGCGTGTAGAGTGCCTCGGACGCGGCGAGCAGGGCGGGGTCGGCCCACGACGGCAGCTGGTTGACCTGCCCCAGGTAGCTGGTCAGGTAGTCCGGCATGCCGGACGGCAGGGAATCGTTGTTGTTGACCCACGACTCCCAGGCCTTGTTGACCGCCGGGATCGAGCCGTCAGCAAGGAGCCGGGCCGCCACCTGGTCCGCTGCGGGGTCCCAGACCGAGAACGAGTCGGTGACCGTGTCGGTACCGGCGATCGAGCCCGTGGACGACCATGACCAGGCCCGGGACATGTCCGTCATGCTCACGAGGCCCAGCGCGGCACCGAGCGACAAGACGCGCCTTCTGCTGAGATTTCCCATTCACTTACCTACTCTCGGGCAGGTTGGACATCACCTTGTGTCTGCGCCCATATTGCAGGAAACGAGCCGGCTACAAGGTTGCCCATCGACGTGATTTCTGATTAACATAACGGCGCGTTCCATCGTCGGCAAGACCTCTGCCTGACCAGACGTCACTGCTGTCGCACAGCGTCGGGGGGGGGGGGGGGGGGCGCCCCCCCCGGGGGGGGGGGGGGCGGGGCGGGGGGGGCGGGGTCGG
>NZ_JBICZB010000106.1:0-18411 GCF_043201815.1 Kitasatospora sp. NPDC048296 | reverse complement strand
CTCTGTTTTTTTTATTTAAAAAAACCGCGGGGTTCCAAGGGGGGCAAACCCCTGGCCCTCCCACAGCCCCCCCGCGCCCCCCCCGGCCGCCCCCCCCCCCCCCCCCCCCCCCCCGCTTCCGCCGGCGCCGCTGTTGCCAACGAGCGAAGAGCCTCCGCGTCCGACCCCACCCGTGCGGCATCCCTAGGAGCCCCATGAACACGGAGCAGGACCAGATCAAAGCGCCTCCGACCCTGGCGGCGACGAGCCCGCGCCCCGCATGGATGACCGACGAACTGATCGGGCAGTGGTGTGCGTGGGTGCACCGGGTCGAGACCCGCCAAGAACGGGGCGCCCTCGAGCCGGTGACTGCGGTCGCGCCGTACGACCTGTCGCCGATCGCGCCCGTCCCCGCGTGCGCCCCGGAGGACGTCGAGTCCGCGGCCGCCATGGCCCGGGCCGCCCAGCGGGAGTGGATGCGGACGCCGCTCTCACGCCGGAGCGACATCGTGCTCGCCTTCCACGACCTGCTGCTGGAGCGGCAGGACCAGGTGCTCGACCTGATCCAGTGGGAGACCGGCAAGGCGCGGTACCACGCCTGGCAGGAGGTGGCGCAGATCGCGGCCATCGCCCGGCACTACGCGCGCCGCGCCAGAAGGTACTTGACTGTGCGTCATGTACGCGGAATGGTACCCGGCCTGACGAAGGTCAAGGAACTGCGGGTCCCGAAAGGCGTGGTCGGCGTCATCTCCCCGTGGAACTACCCCCTCTACCTCGGGGTCGGCGACGTACTCCCGGCACTGCTGGCCGGCAACGCCGTCGTCTCCAAGGCGGACTCCCAGACCGCGCTGACCCTGCTGTGGGCTCGAACCCTGCTGGCCGAGGCGGGCCTGCCCGCCGATCTGTGGCGGATCGTGGCCGGTGACGGGGCCGTGGTGGGGACCGCCGTGGTCGACGCCGTCGACTTCGTCTGCTTCACCGGGTCGACCGCCACCGGACGCACCGTCGCGGCCCGCGCCGCCCGACGGCTGGTCGGCTCCTCCCTCGAGCTCGGCGGGAAGAACCCCCTCATCGTGCGCGCGGACGCCGACATCGCCGCCGCGGCGGCCGGCACCGTCGTGGCCGCCTTCGCGAACACCGGGCAGATGTGCATCCACATCGAACGCGTCTACGTGCACGAGAAGGTCTACGACGCGTTCCGCGACGAGCTCCTACGGGCGACGAAGGCGCTGCGGCTCGGACGGTCCTACGACTACTCGGCGGACATCGGGTCGCTGGTCTCGCCGGCCCAGCTCGCAGCGGTCGAGGGCCATGTCGACGACGCGGTGGCCAAAGGGGCGACCGTGCTCGCAGGCGGCCGGGCCCGACCCGACATCGGCCCGCTGTTCTACGAGCCGACGATCCTCGAAGGCGTCACCCCCGAGATGGCCGTCTGGGAAACGGAGACGTTCGGCCCGGTCATCTCGCTGTACCCCTGTGCCACGGACAATGAGGCTCTGGGACTGGCCAACCAGGGGACCTACGGTCTGTCAGCGTCGATCTGGTCGAGGAACACCCGCGAGGCCGACCGGATGGCCGGGCTGATCCGCGCCGGATCGGTCAACATCAACGACGGTGCCGCCGCCGCGGCCGGCAGCATCGAAGCCGGCATGGGCGGCATGGGTGACAGCGGACTCGGCCGCCGCCACGGGGCCGACGGCATCCGCAAGTACACCGAGAGCCAGACGGTCGCCGTACAGCGCCTCATGCCGCTCGGCCCGTCGCCGAAGCAGTCCGTGGAGAGCTTCGTCCGCCGCACGAACGGCCAGCTGGCCCTGCTGCGTCGGCTGCGTGTGCGATGAGCGACGTGGCCGGCCAGCAGGCCGGCCTGACGCCGAAGCCGGCGCTCATGTCCGGGAGTTGACCGCACGCACTGCCTTTCCTTCTTCGACCGTGATCTGGAACAGGACTTCTGATGGCCGATGTGATCTCCGCCGAACGGTCGCTCTACGAGGACGAGCACGAGCTCCTGCGGGAGACGGCCCGTGCGTTCGCCGACAAGCACGCCGCCCCGCACGCCGAGCGGTGGCGCGCCGAGGGCAAGGTCGACCGCTCGCTGTTCCGGGAAGCCGCCCGAGTCGGAATCCTCGGCTTCAACATCCCCGAGGAGTACGGCGGCGGCGGCGTCTGCGACTACCGCTTCAACGCCGTGATCGGTGAGGAGTTCTCACGCCATCCCGCGTCGGACGGGCTCGCCGGGGTGACGCTGTCCAACGACATCGTCGTGCCCTACTTCACCGACCTGACCGACGACGAGCAGAAGGCCCGTTGGCTGCCCGGCATCGCGGCCGGGGAGCTCGTCGTCGCGGTGGCGATGACCGAGCCCGGGACCGGCAGCGACCTGGCAGGCATCACCACCACCGCCGTCCGTGACGGCAACGACTACGTGGTCAACGGCAGCAAGGTCTTCATCTCCAACGGCCAGAACGCCGACCTCGTCGTCACCGCGGTCCGGACCGGTCCGGATCGCCACAGCGGGATCAGCCTGCTGGTCATCGAGGCCGACCGTCCCGGCTTCTCACGCGGTCGCAACCTGGAGAAGATCGGCCTGCACGCCCAGGACACCAGCGAGCTGTTCTTCCAGGACGTCCGCGTGCCGGCCGCCAACCTGCTCGGTGCGGAAGGCTCGGGCTTCAAGGCCCTGGTGCGCAACCTTCCGCAGGAGCGGATCTCGATCGCCGCCAACGCCGTGGCCTCCGTCGAGGGAGTGCTCGAACGCACCCTGGAGTACGTCAAGGAACGCAAGGCGTTCGGCCGGCCGATCGGGACCTTCCAGAACACCCGCTTCGAACTGGCCGAGATGGTCACCACCGCCCGGGTGGGCCGCGCCTACCTGGACGACCTGCTCGCCCGGCACTCCCGCCGCGAACTCACTGCGGTCCAGGCCGCGTCCGCGAAGTTCTGGGCCACCGAGCAGTACGTCGACATCGTCGGGCGCTGCCTGCAACTCCACGGCGCCTACGGCTACATGCTCGAATACCGCATCGCCCACGACTACCTCGACTCACGCATCACCACCATCTACGGCGGCACCACCGAGATCATGAAAGAGATCGTCGGCCGCGACTTGGGCCTGTAGCCCTGTTCAGGCGCTCCGGGGAAATCTCCCGCGCCGAACACTCCGGTATCCGAGCCCATCTGCACAGCGTCTCGTCCCGAGAAAGGGGGCGTCGTGTCCGACGCCTACATATACGACGCCGTCCGGACGCCGCGCGGCAAGAACCGCGGCGGCGCACTCCACGGCACCAAGCCCGTCGACCTGGTCGTGGGACTGATCCACGCGATCCAGGAGCGCAATCCCGCACTCGACCCCGACCTGATCGACGACATCGTGCTCGGCGTCGTCTCGCCGGTGGGCGAGCAGGGCGGTGACATCGCCCGCACCGCCGCCCTGGTCGCAGAGCTGCCCCATTCGGTGGCCGGCGTCCAGGTCAACCGGTTCTGCGCCTCCGGCCTGGAAGCGGTCAACCTCGCCGCACAGAAGGTCGCCTCCGGCTACGAAAGCCTCGTTCTCGCCGGCGGGGTCGAATCGATGTCGCGAGTCCCCATCGGCTCGGACGGCGGCGCCTACTCGCAGGACCCCACCACGGCGTACGACGCGTACTTCGTTCCCCAGGGGATCGGTGCCGACCTGATCGCGACGCTGGAGGGCTTCAGCCGCGAGAACGTCGACGCCTACGCCACCCGCTCGCAGGAGCGGGCCGAGACCGCCTGGCGCGAGGGCCGCTTCAGCAGGTCGGTCGTGCCCGTCCGCGACCTCAACGGCGTGTTGGTGCTCGCCCACGACGAACACCGGCGGCCCGGTACCACCGTGGAGAGCCTCGCGTCGCTGCCCGCCTCCTTCGCCGCCGTCGGCGCGCAGGCCGGTTTCGACGCGGTCGCCCTGCAGAAGTACCACCACGTGGAGCGGATCAACCACGTCCACCACGCCGGCAACAGCTCCGGCATCGTCGACGGCGCCGCGCTCACCGTGATCGGCACCGAGGAGATCGGTGAGCGTCTCGGACTCGTCCCGCGCGCCCGGATCGTGGCGACCGCGGTCACCGGCGCGGAGCCGACCATCATGCTCACCGGCCCCACACCGGCGACCAGGAAGGTTCTCGCGAACGCGGGTCTGGAGATCGACGACATCGACCTGTTCGAGCTGAACGAGGCCTTCGCCGCGGTCGTCATGAAGTGGCAGCGCGACCTCAAGGTCCCTGACGAGAAGGTCAACGTCAACGGCGGCGCCATCGCGATGGGCCACCCGCTGGGCGCCACCGGGGCCATGATCCTCGGCACCGTTCTCGACGAACTGGAGCGCACCGGCGGACGCCGCGGACTCGCGACGCTGTGCGTCGGCGCCGGAATGGGCATCGCCACCGTCATCGAGCGCCTCTGACACCCGGACTCACCGCGTACCGAAAGAGAGCCATCGACATGACCGCATCCGCCATCACCTTCGCACGGGGCGCAGACGGAATCGTGACCCTCACCCTGGACGACCCCGCCTCGTCGGTCAACACCATGAACGACGCCTTCATGGCCGGCCTGGAGGAGTGCGTCCCGCGGCTGGAAGCCGAGCGCGACGAGATCGCCGGCGTGCTGCTCGTATCCGCCAAGAAGACCTTCTTCGCGGGCGGCGACCTGAACCGGCTGCGTGCGGGCAGCGCCGACAAAGCCTCGGAGGAGACGGCGTACATCAACCGGATGAAGGGCTGGCTGCGCCGACTGGAGAAGCTCGGCAAGCCGGTCGTCGCGGTGCTGAACGGCACCGCGCTGGGGGGCGGCCTCGAGGTCGCCCTGTGCGCCCACCACCGGATCGCCGCCGATCTGCCCGGCAGCCGCTTCGGCCTGCCCGAGGTCAGCCTGGGGCTGCTCCCCGGCGGCGGCGGCATCACCCGCACCGTCCGCATGCTCGGCCTGCACAAGGCACTCGCGGAGGTGATCCTGCCCGCGAAGAAGTTCACCCCACAGGCGGCGACGACCCTCGGCCTCATCGACGAACTCGTCGAGGACTCCCGGGAGGCCGAGGCACGAGCGCGAGCCTGGATCGTCGAGCACCCGCACGTGGTGCAGCCGTGGGATGCCGAGGGCTTCCGGCTCCCGGGAGGAGACGTGCGGAGCCCGGGTGTCGCCGCGACTCTGCCGGCACTGTCGGGCCTGCTGCGCAAGCAGACCAAGGGAGCGCCGATGCCCGCGCCGCGCGCCGCCCTGGCCGCCGCCGTCGAAGGTGCCTACGTCGACTTCGACACCGCCTCGCTGGTCGAGACCCGGTACCTGGTCAGCCTGCTCAGCGGCCAGGTCACCAAGAACATGATCAAGGCGTTCTTCTTCGACCTGCAGCGCGTCAACTCGGGCGCGAGCCGACCGGAGGGGTTCGAGCGCTATGCCGCACGCAAGGTCGGGGTCATCGGCGCGGGCATGATGGGGGCGGGCATCGCCGGTGTGAGCGCCAAGGCCGGCATCGACGTCGTACTCAAGGACGTCACGCTCGAGGCTGCGGAGAAGGGCAAGGACTACGCCCGCGGCCTGGAGGCAAGGGCGCTGGCGGCGGGCAGGACGACCCAGGAGAGGTCCGACGCGCTCCTGGGACGGATCCGGACGACGGCCGATGCCGCCGACTTCACCGGAGTGGACTTCGTCATCGAGGCGGTCTTCGAGTCGGCGCCGCTCAAGCAGCAGGTCTTCCAGCAGATCCAGGAGATCGTGGAACCCGACGCGGTGCTCGGGTCCAACACCTCCACCCTGCCGATCACCCTGCTGGCCAAGGGGGTTGAGCGCGAACGCGACTTCATCGGCATCCACTTCTTCAGCCCGGTCGACAAGATGCCCCTGGTCGAGATCGTCCGCGGCGAGCAGACGAGCGACGAGACGCTGGCCAAGGTCTTCGACTACGTCCTGCAGATCGGCAAGACCCCCATCGTCGTCAACGACTCGCGCGGCTTCTTCACCTCACGAGTGATCGGCTGCTTCATCGCCGAGGCCGTCGCGGCCGTCGGCGAGGGCGTCGAGCCGGCGAGCGTCGAACAGGCCGCGCTCCAGGCGGGCTACCCCGCGGGCGCTCTCCAACTGCTGGACGAGCTGACCCTGTCGCTGACCCAGAAGATCCGCATCGAGACCCGCGCCGCCGACGAGGCGGAGGGCAAGGCCTGGGTGGCGCATCCCTCGGAGGCGGTCGTGGACTGGATGCTCGACCAGGGCCGGATCGGGCGACGTGAGCACGTCGGCTGGTACGACTACGACGAGTCCGGCAAGCGGCTCGGCATCTGGCCGGGCGTCCGCGACCGATACGGTTCGGGGCAGCGCGTACTGCCGATCAAGGACCTGCAGGAGAGGATGCTTTTCGCCGAGGCCCTCGACGCCATCGACTGCCTTGACAACGGCGTTCTGACGAGCGTGACCGACGCCAACATCGGCTCCATCCAGGGAATCGGCTTCCCGGCCTGGACCGGCGGCGTCCTGCAGTACGTCAACCAGTACGACGGCGGCCTGCCCGGGTTCGTCGCCAGGGCGCGGGAACTCGCCGCCGCCTACGGCGACCGGTTCCTGCCGCCCGCGTCGCTGGTGGAACGCGCCGAGCGCGGTGAGATCTATGCGTGACTGGACCCGCAACGACCAGTCGCTGCCGAGCGGATTGCCGCAGGAACTGCAGGAGTTCACGGCGGGCGCGCGCCACCTGCTGCCGCAGCCCCGGGCTGGCCCCGGACCAACGACGGCCAGCACCAGCCGATCCGCCAGGCGGACATGCTGATCACATGGCACACCCTGCCCACCTTCGCCATGCACAGGCCGCTCGAACGGCAGGTCTCGTTCACCCCCACCGAGTCCAAGGCCTCGTCCTGGGAGCGGGCGATCGGCACCGCCTGGCCCCAGCTGGTGGCCTTCCGCGAGAACCTCATCGAACTGCCGATGGTGCACCTCTCGCCTGGACGATCGACGAGGCGGTACGCCAGTACATCACGTTCTACCTCACCAACGCCCGGGGTGTCCGGATCGAGATCCCCGACGTCAACCGGACCTTCTGAAGAAGGAGTTCGCAGCCATGGATGGACTCAGCAGGCGCAAGATGCTGATCGCGGGCGGAGCGCTGGGAGCGCTCGGGGCGCTGGGTGCGGCGTCGCCAGCCCGTGCGGCGGCACCGGCCCGTGCCCTGCCCGACTGGTCGTGGTCGCCCACCGGTTCGGTGGCCGGCTCGGGCGCCGGCACCGACCCGCACTGGGAGTGGGACGAGCAGGCCGACCCGGTTCTCGCCGCCGTGATCGGCCGGGGCGACGTGCCCATGGTCAACGACCTCCTGCGGTCGTGGACCCGCAACGACCAACCGCTGCCGGACGGACTGCCCCGGGACCTGCGGGACTTCATGGAGACGGCACGTCAACTGCCCTCCTGGGCCGACCAGGACAAGCTCAACACCGCCGCTCACTTCAACGACACCAAGGGGATCTACACCGGCGCCCTGTACGGGCTGGGCAGCGGCCTGATGAGCTGCGCCATCCCCCACGAGGCCCGCGCCGTCTACTACTCAAAGGGCGGCGCCAACATGAAGGACCGGATCGCCAAGACCGCGAAGCTCGGGTACGACGTCGGGTCCCTGGACGCCTACCAGCCCCAGGGCGAGATGATCGTGACCGCAGTGAAGACCCGGATGGTGCACGCCGCCGTGCGACACCTGCTGCAGCAGTCCCCCGGCTGGACCGGGACCAGCGGCGACCAGAAGATCCCGATCAGCCAGGCGGACATCCTGATCACCTGGCACAGCCTGCCCACCTTCGTCATGCGCAAGATGCTCGAGTGGGGAGTCCAGATCACCCCCGACGACTCCGCCGCCTACCTGCACGTCTGGCAGGTGACCGCACACATGCTCGGCGTCCGGGACGAGTACGTCCCCGCCACCTGGGATGCCGCCAACGCCCAGTCCAAGCAGCTCCTCGACCCCGTCCTGGGCCCCACCTCCGAAGGCGTCGAGCTGGCCGGGGTGCTCCTCGGCCTCGTCGCCGAGCTCGACGGCGGCCTGACCAGGCCCCTGATCAGCGCGTTCTCCAGGTACACCCTCGGCGACCAGATCGGCGACTGGATCGGACTGGACCAGGAGCCGTTCTGGGAGCCGGTCATCAGCGAAGCCTGGCCGCTGCTGGTGGCCTTCCGTGAGGGCCTGATTCCGTTTCCCCTCGGCGCGGAAGCCGCCTGGACCGTGGAGGAGGTCGTCCGCCAGTTCGTCCTGTCCTTCCTGTCCGACGGACAGAACATCAACATCACGATCCCCGACGCGAACCGCACCTTCTGAACCACACCCGACGGGCACCTGGAGGTCCCGGATCGAGTACGCGTGGCATCGGCCGGCGCCGGTTCCTCGGGTACGTCCTGGCGGCCCCGACCCTGGTGACCGCCGCCCAGCTCAATACGGCACCGGCGGCCAAGGCCGGGATTCCCTCGCCGGACCTCACCGAGCTGCTCGACCTCAACGACGTGATGACCGCGGCGGCTTCGCTGACCGCCAACCTGATCACGGTCGAGATCGACCGGGACCACACGGTGTCGTTCGCACTGCCGCGGGCCGAGGTCGGGCGTGCGGGCGGTCGTTCGTCGTTGATCGGGCGGGTGTCCGTCGACGGATTGGGCCTGGGCGGAAAGGGGTGGGCGAGGGCTGAACGGTCCGCGATCGGCCACGGCTGCTCCAGGGACGACACCCCTCATGTAAGAGTTTCGGGACTGCACGGTGTGATCCGCCCGGGTGGACGGAAGCCACTTGGGGTCACCCCTCAAGAGGAGCTAACAGAACTGCGCGGTGCCCATGTCTGTTTGTCTGCGGGCTCGTTGAGTAGGTCGTGGGGAAGAGCGCTGTGGTTGGTGTCGGACGACCTGTGGGGCCGGATCGAGCCGCTGCTGCCGGTGTGGCAGCAGCGGCTTCGGAAGCTTGGCCGGCCGCCGCTGGATGACCGGGGCTGCCTGCAGGGGATTCTGTTCGTACTGCAGACGGGGATCCAGTCGGAGTGGCTGCCGCAGGAACTCGGCTTCGGCTCGGGCATGACCTGCTGGCGCCGACTGCGGGACTGGCCCAAGGCCGGGGTCTGGGACCGGCTGCACCAGGTCCTGCTCACCGAGCTGCATCGCGCCGGCGAGCTGGACTAGTCGCGGGCAGTGATCGACAGCTCACACCGCCAGGCCCGTCGCGGCGGCCCAAAACGGGACCGAGCCCGGTCGACCGAGCCCGACCGGGCTCGAAGCACCACGTGATCACCGACGGCCGGGGCACACCGCTGGCCATCACACTGACAGGCGGCAACCGCCACGACGTCACCCAGCTCCTGCCGCTGCTGGACACGATCCCCAGCCTCCGTGGCAGAACCGGTCGGCCGCGTCACCGGCCCCGGCAGCTGTTCGCCGACCGCGGCTACGACTTCGACAAGTACCGCCGCCTGCTGTGGAAACGGGGCATCAAGCCGGTGATCGCCCGCCGGGGTGTGCCGCACGGCTCCGGCCTGGGACCCGTGCGGTGGGTCGTCGAGCGGACCAACGCCTGGATCCACGGCTTTCGGCGCCTGCGGATCCGCTGGAACATCCGCGACGACATCCACGAGGCCTTCCTCAAACTGGCCTGCTGCGTGATCACGTACCGACGCGTCCGCGCCTTGTGCCAGCTCCTCTGAGCCGAGGAGACCTGTCCTGCCCCTGGGCGTCTCTCGACGTCGTGGGGTCAGTGGCCTGTATCCGTGCAGACGCCTCACCGAACGAGGTGTCGAGTCTCCAGTATGCCGCAGCCCGACGATGCCCTGTCAATATCGTCGAAGCCCTTCGCGCAGCCCACGACGCGCTGTGTCGACACGAACGGACCGGACCCACCGGGCGAGCCGGTACGCGGAGCCCGACTGCCTCCGACAAGCGCTGCGCCTACGCAAGGTCGCAGCCATCGTGGGCACATGCCAGGTTCCGGCCTCAGTCGCGGCACCTCCTCATCAAAACCTCAGGTTCATTCCGGCATGGTCGGCAGGCACTGGAAATTCCCGACCGGAGTGGTCGAGGTGCGAGGCCGCTGCCGGACGCGCCGCCGACCGTCTCGACCACCTGACGAACCGCTGATCCGCTGAATCCAGCGGGCCTGCCATCTGCCGGACGACAACCCACCGTACGGAGACAAACCGCCGTGCCCGACCACTGCTCCCGATCCGCCCTCGCGGTGATCAGCGGGATCGCCCGCCTCACAGCGGCCACGCGCGCCCGGAACGCCCGAGAACGGCGGCAGGAGACAGCCCAGCCACTACCCCATGGTTGGCGGCCATCGCGCCCTCCGTCCTGAAGGCCGTGGCCGCAGTGCCGGAAGGGGCCGTGACCGTCCGGATACCGGGTCGGCTGCCGCCGGTGCACGTCGGCCAGGACCAGCTGAGCGCGGTCCTGGACGCGATGATGGAGTCCGCGCTGCTGCGCACTCCGCCCGGACGGGAAGGACGCCAACAGCAGTACGGGGATGCAGCTCCAGCTGATCCGGCACCGACCTCCCGCTCCCACCCGGGGCACCCGAGGTTCCTCACGTCCACCGCACCGACAAGGGGCCCGGAACCGTGAGCGACCTGTGGTTCATCTCGGCGGCTCACCACCGGGAACGAGCCTGTCACTGCCGCAGCAGCGGCAGGAGGAAACGCGAGACCGCCATCACGACACCACGGCACCCACGCTGTGGTGACACCGTAACCCGACCTTTCCGGCCGAAAGCCGGAACACTATGGGAGCAGCAGCCATGCAGGAGTTCGGGTCATGACGCGTGGACGCCGCCGTCCCGTCCGGGGTGCCGCCGTGCTGGGCCTGGCGGCGGTGCTGCTCGCGGCCACCGCCGGTTGCGGCTCCTCCCCGCGGGCCGAAGACGACCGCTCCCAGGACGCGCCGGCGAGCGCCACCACCTCCCCGCCACCGACCGTCGCCCCCGCCCGCCCGCTCGCCGTCGTCTACCGGGGCCCGGCCGCCTGCGACGGCTGCCCCGAGGCCGCGCAGGCGCTGCTGGAACGCAACGGCTTCAGCGTGCGCTTCATCGGCCCCGACGAGGAACTGCACTTCGGCCCCACCGCCCTGGCCGGCGCCGCAATGTACGTACAGCCGGGCGGCTCCAACGGCCAGGAGGTATCCACCGCCTGGAAGCTGCTTCAGCGCGAGTCCGGGTTCCGCCCCGAGCTGATCCGCGACTACGTGCGCGGCGGCGGACGCTACCTGGGCCTGTGCATGGGCGGCTACTTGGCCGGCGACCCCGGCTACGACCTCCTGCCGGGCGACTCCGGCGAGTACATCAAGACCGCCGGCGCCACCGTCACCGACGACAAGGACCACCTCACCGACGTCACCTGGCGCGGCCACAGGCAGCCCATGTACTTCCAGGACGGCCCCTACTTCGACGTCAACGGCCCCGGCACCGACGTCCTCGCCCGCTACACCAACGACCGCATAGCCGCCGTCGTCGCCCCCTACGGCACCGGCCGCGTCGCCGTCTCCGGCCCCCACCCCGAGGCCCCCGCCGACTGGTACACCAGCTACCACCTGCCCAACGTCTCCCAGACGGGCCTGACCCTGGGCGACGACCTGCTGCACACCCTCATGAGCACCCCGTGACGAGCGGAGCGAGTGCCCCCGTCGTGCGCATCCCCCAGGGCCGAGACGGCCCTCACATCCCGGCAGCCCCCTGCTCCGAGGGCCGGAAGGTCGACCCGGAGGACGTGACAGATGTCTCGCCCTACCTGACCGAGAAGATCACCCGGTTCGGCGAGTACTCCACCCACGAGCTCGACCTGCCCCCGGAGGCGTACGAGCCGCACATGGACGTCGACTTCACCAAGCTCGACCCGCAGGACCCGGCCACGGCTTCCCGACTGTCACCCGCCGCGTCGGGAACGGGCGGCACCGGCCGGGCCGGTGCCGCCGGGCGAGACCGTTGTTGGGTGGTGACCACGAAGCACCGGAACCCACAGCCCACACCCACCAGCAGGCCACCCATCTACAGGGCAATCGCTGAGCCCGCCACAAACAGAAAACCTCTCAAAGGAACAGCACTACTGACTTCGGCTCGTCAGGGTGACGTTGGGGTGTCGAGAGTCAGGCCGGTGCCGGCTATGAAGCCGTCGAGGGTGCCGGGCCGGTACTGCAGGCGTTTGAGCCGGTTGCGGACGAGGGCCTCGAGTCGGTCGAGGGCGACCACGGCGAGGTTGGCCAGACTGCGCTTGACGTGTGCCCAGACCCACTCCACGGGGTTGAGGTCGGGCGAGTAGGCGGGAAGCAGGAACACCGTCAGCCAGGCACGCTCGGCGATCAACTCGCGCATGGCGTGGGAGACGTGGGTGTTCAGGCGGTCCCAGACCAACACGATCGGCGCCTTGACCAGCTGGTGGACGCCGTCGATCAGTGCGATGAAGTCGCGCTCGCCCATGCTGCGGCGCTTGCCTCTGCCCGCAGGGTGGGAGCGCAAGCGGTGGCACAGCCGGGTGCGCGAGCCTGGCCGCATCGCGATCAGCCCGGCCACCGACAGACGTCCCGAGCGCCGGCCGCTGACCGTCACGACCGGGGTGCGGCCCCGCCGGCCCCAGGTGCGTCCTCTGGGCGGACGGCGGGTGAATCCTGCCTCGTCCTCGAAGCAGATGTAGCCCCCGCAGGCCGCCCGTGCTCTTTTACCTCCTCCCAGGTCGCCTCCGTAAGTTGTTGTCTGGCCCGGGAGGGTCGGGTGTGGCTCAGGTCGCCTTGTCTTCAGTGACTCGGAAGGAGTGGCCGCCCGGCTCTTCGGGGCGCCCTGGCTGCTGATTGAGATGTGCGCGCCGTATGCGGTCGCTGATTACGGAGATGACAGCGGGGTGTTCCTCGGGCCATCGAGATGCCGGTGCGATCGAGGAGGGGTGTGTGAGCGAGCGAAGGGCCCATGTCTGGGCCGGTGTTGACGCAGGCAAGGGCCACCACTGGGCAGCCGTGGTCGACGAGGGCGGCGCCACGCTGTGGTCGAAGAAGATCGAGAATGACGAGACCGCGATTCTGACCGCGCTCGGCGAGATCCTCGCCCTGGCCGATCAGGTCCACTGGGCGGTGGACATCTCCGGGACGGCCTCCGCGCTGCTGCTGGCACTGCTCGCGGCCCACGGCCAGCAGGCAGTCTACGTGCCCGGACGCACCGTCAACCGCATGGCCGGCGCCTACCGGGGTGAGGCGAAGACCGACGCCCGCGACGCCTACGTCATCGCCGAAACCGCCCGCCAGCGCCGGGACTTCACCACGATCGAGGTGCCCGCCCAGCTGGCCGCCGACCTCGCCCTGCTGACCGCCCACCGCTCAGATCTGGTAGCCGACCGGGTACGGATGATCAACCGGCTCCGCGATGTGCTGACCGGCATCTTTCCCGCCCTGGAGCGAGCATTCGACTACTCCGCGCACAAGGGCGCCCTGGTCCTGCTCACCGGCTACCAGGCCCCCGCCTCGATACGCCGCCGCGGCCGGGCCCGCCTCACGGCCTGGCTGGCCAACCGCAGCGTCCGCGGCGCCGACGCCGTGGCGGCCACCGCACTGAAGGCCGCCGACGCCCAGCGCACCGTTCTGCCCGGCGAGGACGTCGCCGCGCAGATCGTCGCCGACCTCGCCGTGCAGATCCTGGCCCTGGACGACCGGCTCAAGCAGATCGACAAGCAGATCCGCGACACCTTCCACACCCATCCGCAGGCCGAGATCATCGAGTCCCTGCCCGGCATCGGGTCGATACTCGGCGCCGAGCTCATCGTGGCCGCCGGCGACCTGTCGGCTTACAGGGACGCCGGCCACCTCGCCTCGGCGGCCGGACTCGTGCCTGTCCCGCGCGACTCCGGTCGCCGCACCGGCAACCTCCACCGGCCCAAGCGGTATAGCCGCCGCCTGCGCAGGTTGTTCTACCTGTCCGCGCAGACCAGCATCATCAAGGACGGCCCCAACCGGGACTTCTACCTCAAGAAACGCGGTGAGGGCTGCAAGCACGTCCAGGCGATCATCGCCCTCGCCCGCCGTCGCGTGAGCGTCCTGTGGGCACTGCTGCGCGACAATCGGATCTTCACCCCCGAACTACCGGCCCCGCAGACGGCTTGACTCGGTCATTGAGACTCCTTCCACACGGTCACGGCCTGACCGTCGCGCTCGGCGACCCGCCACGCGGGAACCTGCGGACTGAAGCCGAGCCGGTGCATCAGCCTCGTGGCACCCGAGACGCTGTAGGAGACGTGGAACTTCCGGCCGATCAGCGTGGCCACCCTCGCCGCGGTCCACACCTGGTCCTCCACCCAGCCGTGTTCGGCCGGGCCCTGTTCCAGGTACGCGGCCAGTTTCTCCAGGCAACGCGGGGACAGACGGCATCGGGCTCCGCTCGCACCACGGGAGGCCAGAGCCTCGACCCCGCCCTCCCGCCACAACTGGTGCCACTGGTAGGCCGACTTCGGGCTCACCCGCAGCCGTCGCGCGACTTCCGGCGGCTTGACTCCCCGCTCGAACAACTCGGCCGCCTGGACCCGTACCACTTCCCGGCGCTCACGTCCCGCGGCGGTCAGCCCGCCCCCATCCGGATATCTCACACACCACCGAATACAGCCACCGCTCCAGACCCATCAGGGACTTCGCGAAGGTTTACCCTGACGAGCCGAAGTCAGTAATCTCCCCACACCCTCGAAACCCCCAGCCCACAACCTACCGACCAATTCGCCAGCACCACCAAACCGCCGACAGGCCGACCCGCCCCACCCGGCCGGACACGAGAACCTCTTATCGGTGAAGACGGGCCTGCCAACCTGGCACCGCAGGACCCGCAGTTGATGCCGGAGCGCGAGGATCTCGATGTCCTCCGTTCCTGGAGCGGATCGACGCACGCGGATGCGAGCTCGGCACCGCCGCGGAACAGTTCCGCGTGCAGATCGACGAGTTCACCGCGCGCCTGCGTGAACTCGACGAGGAGATCGAGAGCCTGTCGGTGACTCGCAAGACGCTCCTCGCCCTCCCGCCGACGGCCCCGGAACCGACCGAGGAGCCGCCTGCCCTGCCGGCCTACCCGGCCTACCCGGCCTACCAGCAGATCCTCGGCACGTTCGGCGAGATTCCCGGACCGAAGCGCGCCCGGGACCTGTGCCAGGCCCTGGACCTGACCTGCACTAATCGCCCAGGAGCACTAGTCACCGCGGTCCCACTCCTGGCAGTCCCGGAAGAACGTCCTGGTGGCGGTGAGGTAGTCGGTCATGCGTCGCGGGCGCCGGCCCCGCACGGAATCAGTCCGTCGGTTCTGCCAGTTGCTTGACCAGCAGGTGGGCATTGGCGAGGTCGAGGCCGGTGGCCTGACGCAGACGCCTCGTGGCCTCGTCGCGATCTCCCGTCGCCAGCAGGCGGCACAGCTCGGCGTGCAGGGACGCGTCGTCCTGGGCGAGCCGGGTGGCGGCTTCGGCGGGTGTGGTGGGCAGGCTGCCGTCTCGGACCAGTGCGGCCAAGGCGGTGGGGCCATGGGTCAGCGACAGGAACGTACCGTCGCGCAGGACGCGGACGGCCTTTGCGTCGTCGCCCGCGGCGTGCAGGGCCAGGGCCGCTTCTTGGGCCTGGGCGGGAATCGGCGTGAGAGTGGCGGCGTTGGCCGCGGCGTTGGCCATGATCAGCAGTTGTTTCGGATCGCGGAGATGCCCATCACCTCGGCGGCGAGTGAGCCGAGGACAGCGCCCAGGTGCTCGATCTTCTCCGCCCCGGTGGCGACCCGGATCAGCAGGTAGGCGGCCTGCTTGACCGAGCCGACCTTCTTGATGAACGCCTTCAGCTTGAGGACCTTCGCAGCCGGGATGGCCGCTGTGGCAAGGGCCGCCGCGATGGCACCGGCACACATCGTCGCGTGCCACCAACCGAACGCCTGGACGGCCTGCGGCGCAACCTGGTCGTCGCCTGCGGGCTCCGGGTAGTACTGCTGGAGGTAGGTCTGGACGGCCTGGTCACCGGCCTCGGCGACGTCGTCGGGCATCTCGTCGATGACCTTCATCGCCTCCTCGATTCGCTGCAGGTCCGCCGGGGCGACTCCTTCCGGCAGGGGCATGTCGGCGACCGTGACGCGGTACTCGGCGGCAGCGGCCGCCTGGGCGGTGCCGACCCCGGAGAGGCCGACGGCGGCAGCGCAGATCATGGCGATGGCACTGGACTTGAGAATCCTGGAGCGCATGGAAGAAGCCCTCTTTTCTGTCGATGTCCACGTCGAGGTTCGAAAGGTGCGCATGCCGCCGTAGGGGGGAGTTGCCTCGGCCCGCCCCTAACACCCGGCGTCAGCAAGTTACGGCGTTGATCAAGCGTCAAACAACCTCATCTGATTGACACTTGAGCATTACTGCGCGATCCCATCCGACCGGCGGGGGTGCCTCATCACTCGATGGGTCAGGCGGTGATGGTCGTACTGCGCGGGACCGACGTCTCGGTGGGAGAGCGCGTGGTAGCGCCCGGGCGCTCGACGGAAGGGTGGAGGCGGGCTCGCGCTTCGTTCACCCCCGGCGGAGATTCTCCGTCGCCAAGTACCCGGACCCGCTGGTAGCGGCGCGGCGGGCGCTGGTGGCCGTACAGGCCGAGCGGCGCGCCTACCTGGGGGGTCTGACGGCTGCGGGGCGCGACCGGGCTGCGGGCGTACCAGCCGTGGCACCCGCGGTAATGACTACGTCCGGCTGGCACGACGAAAGCACCGACCGCCTGGTGATGGTCGGCGCCCGGCGCACGGTGGGCCGCCGGCCGTCACGGGTGCGGCAGAGGGTGATGCTGAGGGCGCCGGCGGGCAGCGGCGCTTCCTTCGCGACCTTTCAGCGCACCGCGACGCCGCCCCTGCGCGGGGCGGCGTGGTGAGCCGCGGACCACCGTTACGGTCACGGTTGACCAGAGTCTGACGACGCCGCATCACCCGCCCGAGCGGCCCACCCCCCCTGCCTGCGAAAGACTCTATTGCTCAATTGAGCTCGGTGATCAGGCTGCGAGTTGGTGGGCGAGTCGGGTGATTCGGCTGGTCCGGGACCGGCGGGACCGGTCGGTCCAGTGGGCGTCGAATCGGATGACGTTGATCGCGGTGGCGGAGTAGGCGTGCTGGAGGCTGACTTTGAGCAGGCCGCGGTAGCGGGCCCGGCGTAGGGAGGTTGCCCGCTGCCCGAGCGCCCGCGCCTGAGCCTGGACGCCGGCTACGACTACAGCATGGTCCACCAGGGCCTACCGGCCAGAGGATCATCGGCCAGATCGCCAAACGCGGCACGAAGACCACCATCCAGGTTGGCGGGCACTCACACTGGCGGGGCATCGGTGCGCAGGTCCCGGTCGGATTCTTCGGGCCCGTCAGGAAGGTGCCCACGGTCCGGACAGCAGAGGGGACCTTCCGGGCACGGTCATCTGACGGTCCGGAGTGGAAATCAAACGTCTTGGTCGCTGTGCCGCTGCTGGCAGCGGTTCCGAAAAGTGTTGGTAACAACGAGCATGCAGACGAGGCTGATGGCAACGATGCCGATTCCGATGGCACGGCGCCAGCCTGGTCCTACATCGACGACTTCGCCGAGTCCCATGGCAACCAGCCAGAGGACGGCGAGGGTGACGATTCCGGAGATGAACCCGATGAACGCGTCGAGGTCGTTCCTGTTCGTCCTGCGAGACATGCTCGTGCGCTCCCTTCGACCTGCTCCTGTGGGCGGCGACCACGGGGTGGCCCCTGCCCACAGGAGACTGCCAGTCTCATTCGCAGGCTGTTGACGGCGTCACGAGGTCTCAAGGACAGTGCCATGGGGGACCTGAGGATTTGATGAGACTTCGACGGTCCGACCCGGCACAATGCGCGCCAATGCGCCACGAAGGCGCTGTCCTCATCGCTGACGGAGTTGGAAGATCCTTCGAAGCTGCCAGCAGAACGGCGACGGCCTGCACCACGTGGTGCAGGCCGTCACTTATGCGCACAACCCTGGTAGCAAGGGTGAAAGGCAGATCAGATCACACGCTGGAACGTCCGACCGATCATTCTCCTCGCGGTCAGCGGCACAGTCCGGATATTCGTCCGCCTCCGGCGGAGCCTCGGTGCGCGGCTCCAGGTCGGAGCCCTCGGCACCGCCCAGAGGGCCCTTGCAAGTCCAGCACGGCGGACGCCGGGCATGGGCAGCCCGAAGCAGTTCCTGGCTGGCGCGGAGGGCGGCTTCGCGCTCGACGTGGCAGGGGTAGCAGGTATCGCCCGCGCAGCGCGTCCAGTAGTCGCGGGCCTCATGGAGCAGACCCTCTCCCGCTGACCGCCGCCGGTCGCCGACCACAGACCGCGACGGCCCTCCCGGCGCGCGCGGAGCCGTGCCCGATGAGCAGGGGCCAGAAGCCGTTCAACGCCGCTGCGTTTAGCGTCGTGGGCGAGTTGCAAGCCCGTCTTCCATGATCTTGACCTCGGTATGGAGGGTGTAGTTCTGGGCGGTGGCG
>NZ_JBICZB010000105.1:0-20224 GCF_043201815.1 Kitasatospora sp. NPDC048296 | reverse complement strand
CCGCCACCGCCCAGAACTACACCCTCCATACCGAGGTCAAGATCATGGAAGACGGGCTTGCAACTCGCCCACGACGCTAAACGCAGCGGCGTTGCAGGATCGTTCCACCGGTGATCTTCACTCCTGCCGCGTGCGCCTGGCGGATGACGTTCAGCATGCCGTTCTCCAGGTCGGTCGCCGTCAGCGGTCCGGTGCCGTTGGAGCCGATGTTGTCGCCGATGTCGTTGATGCCTTCGAGCATGACGACGTCCTTGACGTCCGGCTGGCTGAGGACGTCGTGTTGGAAGCGGCTGATCAGGGACCTGTTGTAGCCGTTGGTACCGGCATCCGTGAGGATCCGGTTGGAGCCGATCCCGGCGTCCACCAGGCCGCGGGTGGTTCCACCGCTGGTCGCGGCCATGCGCCGCGCGAGGTCGTCGGGCCAGCGGTGGTTGGCGCCCGGGGTGGAGCCGACCCCGTCGGTGATGGAATCGCCGACGGCGACCAGTGTGCCGGCGGCCGTCGGCGAGGTCACGTCGAGACCGGTCAGGACGAACCACTGCTGTCCGGTGGCGGGGTAGTTGCTGGTGCTGTCGTCGGTGACGTGGTTGCCGGTCGTGGAGATCCACGTGTTCTCGCGGGCCCGTTGGTGCCAGGTGTCGGCGCCGGCGGGGCTGTTGGGCAAGTAGACGCTGACGAGCAGGTCCTGGTCGGCGCCCACGCCCATCGGCACCGGGTCGCTGAAGACGTCCTGTCCTACGGGGATGGTGACGCTGCTGGAGCCTTTGAACGTCACTGTGCGGTGGGTGCCGGCCACGGCCGTGCCCGCGGTGCTGCTCTGCTGGGCGAGGTCGACGGCTCCGACGGTCAGCGGCGAGCCGCCGTAGAGGTTGCTCAGCCGCACCCGCGGGAGGGAGCCGGACACCGAGGTGTGGGCGATCATGCGGATGGTCTGGTTGTGGAAGGTCGCCCCGTAGGTCTGGCCACAGGCCATCAGGCCGTCACTGTAGGCGCCGACCCGAGTCAGCCGGGTGAGCTTCCAGTGCTGGTTCGCGCCGTGGTTGGCGCGCCACTGGATGACGGCGGTGCCGTCGGTGGTGGAACCGTTGGCGTCGTCGGCGAGCAGGCCGTTGGCGGCGTTGGCCAGCGTGTAGGAACCGTCGACGAGGGCGCGGACCTTCCACTGCTGGTGCGTGCTGCCGTCGCAGGTGTTCTGCACGAGCTGGACGGGCGGGGTGGTGTTCGCCGCGTCCGGGGTGTCCAGGCACAGCCCGGAGTTGGCGCTGCGCAGGGTGTAGGAGCCGGAACTCGTCCGGGTGATCAGCCATTCCTGGTTGGCCCCGCCGTTGTCGTGCCACTGCAGCACCGGAGCCCCCGGGGAGGCCGAAGCGTGCTGAACGTCCATCAGTTTCGCGCTGTGGACGTTCGTCAGGGTGTACACGCCGCCCGAGGAGATCACCGGCGTCGCAGCAGCAGCCGGCGACAAGGCCGGCGCAGCCGCGGCGAGCGCTCCGGCCACGGTCAGGAGGGTGAGCCGCGATCTGGCATGACGCCTCATGGAACTCCTTTGCTTGTGAAGATGTGCGCTGGCAAAGGGCGCTACAGCTGGGTGGTTACCGACGTGCAAAGGCTGTTGCCGCACCCGGAGAACGACCAGGCCAGGCGTGTCCGGGCGCAGCGGGCGGGGGCTGTGGGTGCCGATTACCACGTCCGCGCAGGTCACGAGGACCTTGCGCTCGGGCACCCTCCGTCCGACATGACGTCTTCTCGTGCTCATGCGCTTCGCCCACCTCACGGTCTCCCACGCCTTCGCCGCTCTACGACTGCTCCCGCTGGCCGACCGGAAGAAGGACATCGAGATCCTCGCCCTACGCCACCAACTCACGGTTCTGCAACGACGACCCTGCGACGAGCGTCCCCGGTTCCAGCCCGAGGACCGAGCGCTGCCATGTGGTGGATGACGGCGCTACCCGGATGCCCAGCAGGATGGCTCGCTGGGTACAGTCCGGCCGCGCCTCCCGTGCCCGCTCTGCCGGCCAGGGGATGATGCGCGCGTGTAGGAGGAGGAGCCGCTCCGGGCGAAGCCCGGCTCCGGACGGTCCTTCCCGCTCCCGCCCTGCCGTCCCGCCGTAGGTCGAGTACCCGGACGAGGGCGGGCGGAAGCCCGCCCTGGCCGCCCACCTCCTGCGCGCTGCCACCCGAGCAATCCAGCCATCAGAACGAAGCAGCACGACAGGGAGAAGATCCGGCATGTCCAGCGAAAGCGAGAGCCCACTCATCCCCTCCCCGACCTCCACGCCGCACCGGCCCAGGACGAACCGGGACTGGTGGCCGAACCAGGTGGACCTGTCGGTTCTCCACCAGCACTCGCCCCAGTCCACCCCGATGGGTGGGGATTTCAACTACAAGGAAGAGTTCGGGACCCTCGACGTCGAGGCGCTGAAGCGGGACCTCGTCGAGCTGATGACGGCGTCCCAGGACTGGTGGCCGGCCGACTACGGTCACTACGGGCCGCTCTTCATCCGGATGAGCTGGCACGCCGCCGGCACCTACCGCATCGCCGACGGCCGGGGCGGTGGCGGCAGTGGCGCTCAGCGGTTCGCCCCCCTCAACAGCTGGCCCGACAACGCGAGCCTGGACAAGGCACGCCGATTGCTCTGGCCGATCAAGCAGAAGTACGGCCGGAAGATCTCCTGGGCCGATCTGCTGATCTTCGCCGGTAACTGTGCCTATGAATCCATGGGTTTCAAGACCTTCGGCTTCGGCTTCGGGCGCGAGGACATCTGGGAGCCCGACCAGATCTTCTGGGGCCCCGAGGACACCTGGCTCGGAGATGAGCGCTACAGCGGACCGGGGGAGTTCGCCGAGCCTTTCGGCGCCGTACAGATGGGCCTGATCTACGTGAATCCGGAGGGGCCCCAAGGCAACCCGGATCCGCTGGCTGCCGCCCGGGACATTCGGGAGACCTTCGGTCGTATGGCGATGAACGACGTGGAGACGGCTGCGCTCATCGTCGGCGGCCACACGGTCGGCAAGACCCACGGTGCGGTCGATCCCCAGTACGTCGGTCCGGAACCCGAGGCCGCCCCCATCGAGCAGCAAGGCCTCGGCTGGAAGAACACCTTCGACGGCGGCACCGGCGCCCATGCGTTCACCAGCGGGCTGGAGGGCGCCTGGACCAACCAGCCGACCACATGGGACAACGGCTTCCTGGCCAACCTGTACACATACGACTGGGAGCTCACGACCAGCCCCGCTGGGGCCAAGCAGTGGACCCCCAAGGATCCGAAGGCCCAGGGCACCGTGCCCGACGCTCACGACCCGTCCAAGCGGCACGCCCCGATGATGCTGACGACGGACCTGGCGCTGAAGCTAGACCCGGTCTACGGGCCGATTACCAAGCGCTTCCACGAGAACCCCGACGAGCTCGAGGAGGCGTTCGCCAAGGCCTGGTACAAGCTGCTGCACCGCGACATGGGACCCCGCTCGCGCTACCTGGGCCCGTGGGTTCCCGAGCCGCAGCTGTGGCAGGACCCCGTCCCCGAGGTCGACCACGAACTGATCACAGAGCCGGACATCGCCGCCCTCAAGGGCGAGATCCTCGGATCGGGGCTGTCCGTCTCGCAGCTGGTCTCCACCGCGTGGGCGGCGGCAGCGAGCTTCCGCGGCACGGACAAGCGCGGCGGGGCCAACGGGGCGCGGATCCGCCTCGCGCCGCAGAAGGACTGGGAGGTCAACCAGCCGGCCGAGCTGACCGGCGTGCTGCAGACCCTGGAGCGGATCCAGCAGGACTTCAACCGCTCGCAGTCCGGCGGCAAGAAGGTCTCGCTCGCCGACCTGATCGTGCTGGGCGGGTGCGCGGCCGTCGGGCAGGCGGCGAAGAACGCCGGGTACGACGTCACGGTCCCGTTCGCGCCAGGGCGTACGGACGCCTCGCAGGAGCAGACCGACGTGGAGTCGTTCGCCGTGCTCGAACCGACCTGCGACGGGTTCCGCAACTACCTCCGGGCCGGGGAGAAGCTGCCGGCCGAGACCCGACTGGTGGACCGGGCGTTCATGTTGACGCTGACCGCTCCGGAGCTGACGGTTCTCATCGGCGGCATGAGGGCCCTGGACACCAACGTCGGGCAGTCCCGGCACGGTGTCCTCACCGATCGGCCCGGGACGCTGACCAACGACTTCTTCGTGAACCTGCTCGACATGGGCACGGAGTGGAAGGCGTCCGCCTCGGCCGAGAACGTGTTCGAGGGGCGGAATCGCGCCACGGGCGAGGTCAAGTGGACCGCCACCGCCGTCGACCTCGTCTTCGGTTCGAACTCTCAGCTCCGAGCCATCGCAGAGGTCTACGCGCAGGGCGACTCGAAGGAGAAGTTCGTGCGTGACTTCACGGCCGCCTGGGACAAGGTCATGAACCTCGATCGGTTCGACCTCGCCTGATCCCGATGTCCGGGCCGGCCGGCGAGCGGCCGGCCCGGACGTTCTCGGTCGGGCGTCATGGCGTAGTCAGCCGCGTTCGGCGGCGACTTCGGCCGGGCCCAGCTCCAGGCGGTCCAGCAGCCCGGCCGCGGTGAAGGCGTCGACGAGGTGGGAGCGGCCCTCCGTGAAGTGGCCCCAGCTGTCGAAGTGGACGGGGACCACGCGGCGGGCGGCGAGGACGGCGGCGGCCTCGGCGGCCTGGGCGCTGTCGAGGGTGAGCAGCGCGCCGTCGAACAGCGGGGTGCGGGCCGCGCCGGCGAACAGGACGGCGGTGTCCACGGGGGCGAAGCGCTCGGCGATCTGCTCGACCAGGGCGAGTGAGGCGTTGTCGCCGCTGACGTAGACCGTGGGCAGGTCCGGGGCGGTCAGGACGAAGCCGATCACCTCGCCGGTGACGGGCTCGCAGCCCTCGGGCCCGTGCTGGGCGGGGGTGGCGGTCACGGTCAGGGTGCGACCGTCGGGGCGGGACAGCTCGACGCTCTCCCAGGGCGCCAGGCCCCGGGCGGTACCGCCGAGGCGGCCCGCGCCGCCGCGCGTGGTGAGGACCAGGCGGATGCCGGCCAGAAGCGCGCGGCCGGAGTGGTCGAGGTTGTCGGGGTGCTCGTCGTGGGAGAGCAGGACCAGGTCGACCGGACCGAGCTCGGCGGGGGCGACGGCGGCGGGGGCGGTCTTGACGAGGGCGTAGCCGTTGCCCCGGGGGTACTCGCCGGGGGCGTCGAAGGCGGGATCGGTGAGGAACCGCAGCCCGCCGTACTCGATCAGGGCGGTCGGGCCGCCGAAGGTCCTGATGGAGGTCTGCTCGGCGGGTGCGCTGGTCTCGGTCATCTCGGCCATCACTTCCTCACGGATGGGGCAGGTTTTTTCCGTGAGAGGAAACTAGCCGAGCCTCACGGAAAAAAGCAACGGTTAACATGAGAGTCATGCAGGAGACCGCGAGCACCACGTCCGAGCACTCCGTCCCGCCGCCCGCACCGGGGGCGGAACAGCACCGCGCGCTCGACTTCGCCAACACCGCGCTCGCCTTCCCGGGCGGCCAGCACCTGGACCTGCTCGACTCCCCCGGCGCGGCGACGCGTTGGCTGGTCGAACACGACCTCGCACCGGCCGACGTCCAGCTGTTCGAGGTGTGCACGGCACGGCTGCGCGCCCTGCGGGATCAGCTGCGGGCACTCTTCGCGTCCCGGATCGACGGACTCCCCGCGCCGGACGACGCACTGCGCGCCGTCAACGAGGCACTGACCGGCGCCCCCACGGCCGCACTGCTGCACTGGGACCCCGCGCACGGCCTGCACCGGGTCCACCCACACCCCACCGACCGGATCGTCGACCACGCCCTCGCGGTCCTCGCGGCCGACGCCGCCGACCTGCTCACCGGCCCCGACGCCGAACGCCTCGCCGCCTGCGCCTCTCCCCCGTGCCGACGCCACCTCCTGCGCACCCACGCCCGCCGAAACTGGTGCTCCGTGCGCTGCGGCGACCGCGCCCGCGCGGCCCGCGCCTACGCCCGCCGCACCAAGGCGCAGCCATCACCGGACCAGCCGGACGAACCTCTGATCATCGCGAGCAGGAGGTAGGCGCGCAGGGCCCCATGCCGATCTTGCGGGTGACGGACATGACCCGCTCGGGCCCCGGCGGTCCGGGCACCCAGCCGCCGGCCGCCTGACGCGTGCCGGACTCGACACCGCGTCTCCCGTGTCACCCCGGGCGCCCGCCCCGAAGACTCGACCACCAACTGGGCCGGGGCGGGGGTGGAGCGGGTGTAGGGCCGGTGCAGAGGGGCGTCGCCCGCTGCTGGTCCGACAGCCCGCTCCACCCCGGCGTCAGACCTGGTAGCGCTCGGGCGCGAACAGGTGCAGGTGCTCGGCGACCCAGTCGGAGGTGAGGCGCAGGCCCTCCGCCAGATCGACGCGCGGCTGCCAGCCGGCGAGTCCGTGCGCCTTGCGGTTGTCGGAGAGCAGCCGTGCCACCTCGCTGCCGCCGGGCCGCAGTCGGCTCGGGTCGACCACGACCTCGGCGTCCCGGCCGCTGGCGGTGATGAGCGCGGTGGCCAGGTCGCCGATGGAGATCTCGTGGCCGGTGCCGAGGTTGAGCACCTCGCCGATGGTCCGCTCGGCCCGGGCGATGGCCAGGAAGCCCTCAGCGGTGTCCGTGGCGTAGGTGAAGTCGCGGGTGGGGGTGAGTGAGCCGAGCTTGATCTGCCGTGCTCCGGAGTGGAGTTGGGCGAGCATGGTGGGGATCACCGCGCGGGCGGACTGGCGCGGTCCGTAGGTGTTGAACGGGCGGACCACCGAGACCGGCAGTTCGAAGGCGTGCCAGTAGGAGAGGGCCGCCATGTCGGCGCCGATCTTCGAGGCGGAGTACGGGGACTGCGGCTGCAGCGGGTGGTGTTCGCTGATCGGGACGGTGATCGCGCTGCCGTACACCTCGCTGGTGGAGGTGTGCAGCAGCCTGGCGCCGTGGCGCAGGCAGGCGGCTGCGATGTTCTGGGTGCCGACCACGTTGGTCTGCACGTAGGCTTCCGGGGCCTGGTAGCTGTAGGGGATGCCGATCAGCGCGGCGAGGTGGAAGACGGTGTCGCAGCCGGCGACCGCGTCCAGCACCCGGCCGGCGTCCCGGACGTCGCCCGCGAGCATCTCCACGGCGGCGTCGGACTCGGACAGGTAGCGGGCCAGGTAGCCGCGTTCGGCGTACGGCTTGTAGTGCACCAGGGCCCGTACCCGGGCACCCCGGGTCACCAGCAGGTCGACCAGGGTGCTGCCGATGAAGCCCTCGGCGCCGGTGACCAGCACCGTGCGTCCGGTCCAGTCCGCGGGCGCGGCCGGGCCGTTCGAGGGCTGCGGGTGGCGGTCGCCGGTCTGCGGGTGGTGGTCGCCGGTCTGCGCGATCATGTCGTCCTCCAGGTGTGCGGGATCTGGCTGTTGCTGTTCAGCGGGCCGTAGGGGCTGTCGGGCGCGAAGCGGCCGAGCGCGCCGTACGGGTCGTATCGGTCATGTGGGTCATATGGGTCGTGCGGGCCGTTCGCCCGGTGCGGCCCCTGCGGGTCGTCCGGCTCGGTGGTGGGCACGGACTCGATGGCCGGGACGCCGCGGCGGATGGTGGCCAGCACCTTGGCGGCCAGCAGGTCGGCGGCGTCCGCGTGGGTACCGGGGTCGGCTGCCGCCGCCATCGCCGCCGGCCGGGCCGGATCGGCGAGCAGCGGTTCCACCAGCGCGGCCAGCCGTTCGCCGGTGCATTCGGCGTCCGGCAGCAGCAGGCCGGCGCCGGTGTCGGAGAGCACCCGGGCGTTGTGCGTCTGATGGTCGTGCGGCGCGTGCGGGTAGGGCACCAGCACGGCGGGCATCCGTAGCGTGGACAGTTCGGCGACGGTGGCCGAGCCGGCCCGGCAGACCATGAGGTCGGCAGCCGCGTAGGCGAGGTCCATCCGGTCCAGGTAGGGCACCGCCCGCGCCACCGGGTTGCCGGCCAGCCGGGCGCGCACCTGGTCCAGGGCGGCCGGGCCGGTCTTGATCAGCAGTCGCCGGTCGGTGCGGTGCCGCCAGCGTTCGGCCAGGTCGACGGCGGCCTCGGTGAGCCGGGTGGCGCCGAGGCTGCCGCCGTTGAAGACCAGCAGTCGGGCGTGTTCCGGGACCGCGAAGTGGCGCCGGGCCTCGGCCCGCAGCGCCGCCCGGTCGAGCCGGGCGACCGCGCCCACCAGCGGCATGCCCACCGTCTCCACCTGCCGGCCGGCGGGCAGGTGGGCTCGGGTGCGGTCGAAGGCGAGCGCGATGTGCGGGGTGAGCCGGGCGGCGAAGCGGTTGGCCCGTCCCGGCACCGCGTTGGACTCGTGCACCAGGCTCGGCAGGCCGGCCAGCCGGGCTCCGACGATCACCGGCGCGCTCGGGTAGCCGCCCATGCCGACCGCCACCTGCGCGCCCTGGGCCCGCAGGATCTCCCGGCACTGCCGGGCGGAGCGCAGCAGCGCGGCGGGCAGCAGGTAGCGGCGCAGTCCGAGGGCGGCGTCGAAGGGGATCATGTCGACCGTGTGCAGCCGGTAGCCGGCCTCCGGGATCAGCCTGGTTTCCAGGCCGCGCTCGGTGCCCACGAACGAGATCACCGCTCGCGGATCGGCTCGGCGCAGGGCCTCGGCCAGAGCCAGGCCCGGATAGATGTGCCCGCCGGTGCCACCGGCACCGATCACCACTGAAAGGGGTTGGTCCCCGTGTTCTGTCCGCATGCCCGGCAGCCTGGCGAGCCGATGTAAGAGAGTTCTCAGAGTCGCTTTGAGAGGGTTGTCCGCATGAGCAACGGGCAGAAGGTGCTGGTCGTGGACGACGACCCGGAGGTGCGCGCCGCCGTCGAGGACGGACTGGCGGTCGAGGGCTACCAGGTGCGCGGCGCCGCCGACGGGCTGGCGGCGCTCGGCGAGGTGGCCCGCTGGCAGCCCGCCGCCATGGTGCTCGACCTGATGATGCCCGCGCTCGACGGCCTGGCGGTCTGCCGTCGGCTGCGGGCCCTGGGCGACCGGATCCCGATCCTGGTGCTGACCGCCCGCGACTCGGTGAGCGAGCGGGTCGACGGCCTGGACGCGGGCGCGGACGACTACCTGGTGAAGCCCTTCGCGCTGGACGAGCTGACCGCCCGGCTGCGCGCCCTGCTGCGCCGCAGCGCGCCAGCCGTCGAGGAGGCCGAGTACCAGTACGCCGACCTGGTGGTCGACCCGGTCACCCGCACCGGCAGCCGCGGCGGACGCCCGCTGGACTTCTCGCGCACCGAGTTCGCGCTGCTGGAGGTCCTGTTGCGCCACCCCGGCCAGGTGCTGCCGCGCGAGGTGATCATGGAGCGGGTGTGGGGATCGGACTTCGGCCCCGACTCCAACTCGCTTGCGGTGTACATCGGTTACCTACGCCGGAAGCTGGAGGCCGGCGGCGAGCCGCGGCTGGTGCACACCGTGCACGGGGTGGGCTACCGGCTGGAGGAGCGGTGAGGGCACACGCTCGCTGGCGCCGGCGCCGTCCGCTGCGCACCCGCCTCGCGCTGGCCTGCACGGCCGCGGTCGCGCTGGTCGCCCTCGGCGTCAGCGCGGCGGCCTTCACCATCGTCCGCTACGAGCTCGAGCACCAGCTCGACCTGCACCTCACCCAGCAGGCCACCCTGCTCCAGCAGCAGTACCGCGACCGGGGCCCGCAGGTGGTCTACGGCGAGTGCGGCTATCTGGCCGCTCCCGCGTGCGCCCAGATCGTGCCCGCCGACCCGGCCAGGGACCCGGCCCAGCCGTACCTGCTGCCGGTCACCCCCGCCACCCGCCAGGTCGCGGCCCGCGAGCGTGGCGGCTACTTCACCGACCTCGCCATCGGCGGCCACCCGGCCCGGATACTCACCACCCCGATGCTCACGGCGCCCGCCGGCACCCGGCAGGCCGTCCAGGTGGCGCTGCGCGCCGACACCGTGCAGGAGGGGGTGCGGCAGGCCGGCGAGCTGATGGCGGCCGTCGCCGCGGTCGGGGTGCTGCTGGCCGCCGCGCTCGGCCACACGGTCGCCCGCACCGGACTGGCCCCGGTGACCCGGCTGACCAGGACCGCCGAGCGGATCGCGGACACCCGCGACGCCGGAGTGCGGATCGAGCTGCCGCCCGGTCGCCGGGAGGACGAACTGACCAGGCTGGCCGGCAGCTTCAACACCATGCTGGGCGAGCTGGAACAGTCCGTGGCCGCCCAGCGCCGACTGGTCGCGGACGCCTCGCACGAGCTGCGCACCCCGCTCACGGCGCTGCGCACCAACGCCGAACTCCTTTCCCGCGCTGACCGGTTGACCGACAGCCAGCGCGAGCGGGCGGCCGGCGCGCTGAGCCGCCAGCTGCGCGAGGTGACCGGTATGGTCAACGACCTGATCGAGCTGGCCCGCGACGAGGAGCCGCAGCCGCTGCTCGAAGAGGTCCGGGTGGGCCCGCTGGTCGCGCACTGCGTGGACGTCGCCCGTGGCCACTGGCCCGCGGTCGGCTTCGCCCTGGTGGACACCGCCGGGGAGCGCACCGTCCCGGGCGTGCCGGCCCGGCTCGCCCGGCTGCTGTCCAACCTGCTGGACAACGCGGCCAAGTTCAGCCCGGCGGGCGGCACGGTCGAGGTGCGTCTGACGGCCGGCCTGGAGCTGACCGTGCGCGACCACGGCCCCGGCATCGCGCCGGAGGACCTGCCGTACGTCTTCGACCGCTTCTACCGCGCCTCGGCCGCGCGAGCGCTGCCCGGCTCCGGTCTCGGACTCGCGATGGCCCGGCAGATCGCCCGCGCCCACGGCGCCACCCTCACCGCCGAGAACGCCCCGGACGGCGGCGCGCTGTTCCGGCTGGCGCTGCCCGGCTGAGCGTGCCCGCCAGGGTGGTCAGCGCCGATCGGTGCTGCGGGAGCGCGTCCGGGCGAGGCTCCCGGCCGAAGTCGGGCCGGCCCGGGTCACAACGGAGCTGCTGAACGCCGGCACCTCGCTGCCGCAGGCCCGTCCGTCGGCGTGAAGTAGCGCCGTGAAGTAGCGCCGTGAAGTAGCGCCGTGAAGTAGCGCGCTGACAGTTGCTCTTCCAGGTCCGAGCGGCTCCGCCGACGCTTCATAAGAAGTGTTCTTATGACCTGCCGACACCATTCCGCAGCATGACGACTACGAACTCGACTCCACCGCCCTGCCCGCAACGCCCGCAACGCCCGCGACGCACTCATCGCCGCCACGCGCGGATGGCAGCGCTCGCGCTGGTGAGCGCTGCCACGTTCGTCAGCGCGACCTGGTCGGCCGCCCACGGGGCGACCACCCACCCTGCCGGCCGGGCGCCCGCCGACTTCTCGATCCGGCTGCACGGCAACCTCCTGGACATCCCGGTGAACGGCGGCGTCGCACAGCTGCAGACCGACTCGCTGGCCATCACCGCGCAAGGCCGCGACGGACGGACGCTGACCCTCTCCGCACCTGCGGCGCAGCCACTGGGTGCGCCCGGCCCGGTCACCGTCAAGGGCGGCACGGCGAGTTGGACGCTGCCCGAGCACGGCCTGAGCGTCACCGCCGCCGCGGTGCGCGGTCGGCTGCAGGTCACCGTGCACAGCGAGCAGGACGGCGCCACGCTGTCCTGGCCGGTCACCGGCACCGATCCGTCCGCCACGCAGCTGCAACTGCCGCGCGGCGAGGGTCTGGGCATTCCGGTTGCCGACCCGTTCTGGAACTCGACCCGGACCGGCGTGGCCGGTGCCGACTACGGCCTCGAAACCGACCTGAGCATGCCGCTGTGGGGCTACACGCTGGCCGGAGCGGGTGTCAGCTACCTGGTGCCACAGCCGATCGGCACCTCGCTCGGCCTCAGTTCCCAGGACGGCCGTCTGCGCGGCACCGCCGTGCACACCTTCTCCCAGCGGGCGGACACCCGGGACTACACGCTCACCTTCGCCCTCACCGCTCCCTCTCCCGTCGCCCCGGCGCAGGACTACCGCCGCTGGCTCGGCGACCAGGGCCAACTGGTCACGCTGAGCAGCAAGATCGCCGCCAACCCGGAGGTCGGCAAGCTGCTCGGCGCGTTCCACGCCTACACCTGGGGCAGCGCCCGCACCGCGCAGGGCGTGCAGCAGATGCAGGCGCTGGGCCTGTCCCGGCTCTGGCTCGGCTACGACGCCGACGACCGGCCGATGGACGCACAGGCGGTGGCCGCCGCGAAGCAGGCGGGCTATCTGGTCGGCCCGTACGACTCGTTCGCCAACGGGCAGGACCCGGCCACCGCCGATGCCCCCACCTCCGCCTGGCCGGCCCCGGTCTACCCGGGCTACTGCATCCACCGGCAGGACGGCTCCGTGCTCGCGGGCTTCCACGATCGCGGCTGTTACCTCAGCTCGCAGGCGTTCGCGCAGCACGACGAGTTCCTCGCCCAGCGCACCACGCGGATGACCGCCAACGGAGCGAACAGCTACTTCCTGGACGTGGATGCGGCCGGCGAGCTGTTCGACGATTTCAGCGCCGACCACCCGATGAACCAGCAGCAGGACGAAGCCAACCGGATCGCCCGGATGCGCCAGCTGTCCGGTCCGGACAAGCTGGTACTCGGATCCGAGGCCGCGCACAGTTGGGCCGGCCCGGTCATCGACTTCAGTCACGGCTCGCTGACTCCGCCGGCGGACGGGCTGTGGCCACTGGAGAAGAACAAGGAGGTCTGGGGCGGCTATGCGCCGGCCACCGCACCGGGGATCTTCTTCAAGCCGGTCACCCTGCCGAACGACCTGACCAAGGCCATGTTCGACCCGACGTACCGGATCCCGTTGCTGGAGACCGCGTTGCACGATGCCCAGGTCAACCTCGACCGGTGGGAGCTGTCCTACACCAAGTTCCCGGCACTGGAGACCACCCGGGCGCTACAGGCGATCTTGCAGAACACCCCGCTGAACCTGATCCTCAACGGCCCGACGCTCACCACCGACGGCAAGCAACTCGCCGCGCTGCAGCAGTACTTCGCGCCACTGCACCAGGCCGCCGGCACGCAGCCGATGACCGACTTCCGCTACCTGAGCGCGGACCACCAGGTGCAGCAGACCAGCTTCGGCAACGGCGTTCTCCAGGTCACCGCCAACTTCGGCACCAGCACGTACGGCCCCGGCGCACTGCCGGGCGGCTGCGTGGACGCGAAGCTCAAGGGAGACAAGCAGCCGCGCCGGCTCTGCCCCCGCACGCTGCCGCAGGCGCCCCTCGAGTAGGTCGTTGGTGCCGGTGCAGTCGCGTTGGCGGATCATGACGATGTCGTCGTCGGCCGGTGGGAGCAGCTCGCGGGCCTGGTCCTTCAGGACGCTCGACCGCGCGACGCGGCGCGGCGAGGCGGGTCTGGGCATGGGTGAATGCCTTCCTCCGTAGGGAAGTTGACCGGGGTGCGCCGCCGTTCAGCCGGCGCTGAGGCAGTTCGGGCAGAGGCCCGTCAGCTCGACGGTGTGGTGGACCTGGTCGAAGCCGGACATCGAGGCGATGTGCTCGGCCCAGGCCTCGACGGTGGTGGAATCGACGGACAGGCTGAGCCCGCAGCTCCGGCAGATCAGGTAGTGCCGGTGGTCGGGGCCGGGCCGGTGGCGAAACAGCCTTTCGCCGTTGGCATCCCGTACCACGTCGGCGCGGCCGACCTCCGCGAGTGCGGTCAGGGTGCGGTAGACGGTGCTCAGGCCCACCCGGGAACCGGCCTGCACCAGCCGGGCGTAGAGCACCTGGGCGCTGACGAACTCCGCCGACTCGACCAGCGCCCGCAACACCTCGGCGCGACGCGGCGTGACTCGTCCGAGCAGTTCGACGTCACCGTCGGCCGGGCGAGCGGGTCTACGGTCGGGCCGGTCGGCAGTGACGATCGCGGTCGGCTTCGTGTCGGTCATCCTCTCCCCCGTTCCACGCCCACGCGCTCAGCCCACCGCCGGGCGGGCGGTGCGGGCCGTCGGGCGGGCCAGGAAGGTGGCCGCATAAACGGCACTGGCGACGGCCATGATCGCGAAGCCCGGTGGCAGCTTCGGCGCGGCGGCGCTGAGCAGCAGCCCGCCCCACATCTCCGCGACCGCGAGCGCGGCGGACAGCGCCAGCGCCCGGAACGGCCGGTCGGTGAGCCGGATCGCCGCGCCCGCCGGGGCCGCGAGCAGGCCGAGCAGCAGCAGCGAACCGACGGCCTGGGTGGCCTCGCCGGCGGTCGCGCCGACCAGGGCGAGGAAGCCGAAGCCCAACAGTCGTACCGGTACACCGCGAGCCGCGGCCACGGCCTCGTCGAGCGTGGCGAAGAGCAGCGGTCTGGCGATCAGCAGCGTGGTCACGCAGATCGCGCCCGCGATGGCGACGGCCACCGTCGTCTGGCTGCCGTGCAGGCCGAAGATCGAGCCGAACAGCACGCTCGTCCCGGCGCCGCCCTGGGCGCCGCTGCGGGAGGTGGTGTAGACGGTGAGGAAGAACGCGCCGAGGCCGAGGATCCAGGCGAAGACGCTGCCGATCACCACGTCGTCCGCACGGCCGCGCCGGCCGAGCCCGCCGATCAGCAGGCCCACCCCGATGGTCGCGGCGAACAGGCCGAGCCGCAGGTCGTAGCCTCCGGCCAGGGCGGCCATCGCGCCGGTGAACGCGACGTGGCTGAGCGCGTCGCCGGTGAAGATCTGCGCGCGCAGCACCAGGAAGTAGCCCACCAGCCCGCAGGCCAGTGCGATGAACGTCCCTGCCAGCACGGCGTGCTGGAAGAAGGCCTGGGTGATGACCGTGCTCATGCGGCACCTCCGAGCGTGAGCGGGGTGCGTGCCCGGCCGAGCGCCTCGCGGGCGAAGCGCAGCAGATGGGCGAGGACGAATCCGGCGAAGGCGAAGCCGGTGACGAAGAAGCCCAGCGGGTACGGCTGGTAGTAGGCCGCGATCAGTCCCGCCCAGCACGCCGTCAGCCCGATGGCCACGGACAGCAGCAGGCTCAGTCCGGGCCGGGCGGTGAGCTGCTGGGCGGTCGCGGGCGGGATCACCATCAGGGCGAACACCAGCAGCGTGCCGGTGATCTGGCTCGCCTCGGCGGTCGCCGCGCCCAGCAGCACCAGGAACAGCGTGCCCAGCAGCCGCACCTGCACCCCGCGTCCGGCCGCCACCTCCGGATCCACCGAGGCGAACAGCAGCGGCCGTCCGATCACTGCCAGCACGGCCAGCACCACGGCGCCGACCACCGCCAGGGTCACGACCTGGCCGGTGGTGATGCCCAGGAAGCTGCCGAACAGCAGCGCCGTCGGCCCCTCTAGCAGGCCCTTGTAGAGGCTGATGAACAGGTAGCCGCAGGCCAGCACGAAGGCCTGCACCGTACCCGTGACGGCCGACTCCTCGGCGCCGCCGTCCCGTCCACCGCGGGAGAGAGCCGCTATCACCAGGGCCGCGGCGACGCAGAACCCGAAGTAACCGAGTGAGGTGGAAAAGCCGAGCAGGACCGCCAGGGACGCGCCGGGGAATGCCGCGACCGAGAGGGTGTGTCCGGCGAAGGTCTGCCGACGCAGCACCATGAACCAGCCCACCACCGCGCACACCACGGCCACGACCAGGCCGGCCCGGGAGGCGTTCACCATGAAGTCGTAGGACCACATGTCCTGGAGATCGGCGATCAGGTTCCAGGTGAAGACCGGCGAGGTCGCGTCAGACGCCAGCAGCACGGCCGCCCCCGCTCTCGTGCCGGTCGATGTGAACGGCCGGGGCCTCCGGCTGGCCGACGACCACCAGCCGCCCGTCGGAGGTGCGCAGCACCTCGACGGGCGTGCGGTACAGGCGGGTCAGCGTCTCGGAGGTGATCACCTCGGCCGGGGTACCGCAGACGGCGCCGCCCTCGGCGATGTACACCACGCGGTCCAGGTGGTGGAGTATCGGGTTCACGTCGTGCGCGACCATCACCACCGACACCCCTTCCTGATGGCAGATCCGTCCCAGCAGCGCGGCCACCGCGCTCTGGTTGGGCAGGTCGAGGCTGTCCAGCGGCTCGTCCAGCAGCAGGACCCGCGGTCGCCGTATCAGGGCCTGGGCGATCAGCAGCCGCTGCTGCTCGCCACCCGAACACTGCCCGATCGGCCGCTGTGCGTACTTCGTGGCGCCCACCAACTCGATGACCTCTTGGACGCGTTCGCGCGCCGACCGGCGCTTTGCGCGGCCCAGCCCGGGGACGGGGATCCCCCACAGATCCCCGTCCAGGCCCAGCCGCACCACGTCGATCCCGCGGATGCGCACGCTCGCGTCGAAGTTGCGCCGCTGCGGCAGGTACCCCACCTCCGCGTTGCGCTCGCCGGGCGCGGCGCCGAGCACCCGGACCTCGCCGGCCGCCGCCGGAAGGACGCCGAGCAGGACCTTAACGAGGGTGGACTTGCCGACCCCGTTGGGGCCGAGGACGGCGGTGAACTCCCCGGCCCCCACGGTCAGTTCGACACCCGACCACAGGTTCCGCCCGCCCACGCGCACGGCCGCGCCGCGCAGCGACAGCACCGGCTCCCCGGCGGGAGTGGTGCGCTCCATGTCCGTACGGACCTTCTCGGCCGGGTGGATACTCATGCGCCCGCCTCTCCCCCAGCCTCCGGCCGGGGGTACCCCCATCGCTCGCCAGGGGCATTCGCCCGTACGCGCCTCTTGATGGTGAGCTCGCTTCGCTCGCTCACTTGCCCGTCGCCTGCTTCAGCGCGTCGGCGATGCCCTGCAGCTGCTGGGTCTGCCAGTCCTGGAAGGTCGCGTTCACCGGGGCGAGGGTCTCGGTGACCTGGGCGACCGGGATCCCCTGCGCCTTGGCCGCGTTGACCTGGGCGACCACGTCGGGGTTGGAGTTCTGGGTGTTGTAGACGTAGATCTTGATCTGCTTGCCGGAGATCTGCTGGTCGATGGCGGCCTTGTCGGCAGCGGTCGGGTCGGTGCCCTCGCTCTCCGCGTCCAGGAACGTCTCCGGGGTGAGCATCTTCAGGCCCGTGCTTTCCGCGAGCGGGGTCACGATCGACTCCGAGGCACCGATCGGGGTGTCCGCGTACCTGGCCTTGATGTCGGCTTCCAGCTGGTTGTACTTGGCCAGCGTCTGAGTGGTGAACGTCTGCTTCCGGCTGTCGAAGTAGGCCGCGTCGGCCGGGTCTATCTTCTTGTAGTCGGCCGTGATCCGGTCGATCACCTTGGTGACGCTCTCCGCCGAGTACCACTGGTGCGGGTTGTCGCCCTCCTTCTTCCCCAGCAGGTCGCCGACCTTCAGCGCGGTGCGGCCGGAGGCGGGGTTGGCCGCCAGCAGCTTGTCGGACCAGGCGTCGTACCCGATCCCGTTGCTGATCACGTACTCGGCCCCCGCGACGGTGCGCCCGTCGGCGGCGGTCGGCTCGTAGGAGTGCGGGTCGGTGTCCGGGTTGGTGATGACGCTGGTGACCTTCACGTGGTCACCGCCGAGCTGGGTGGCGATGGAGCCCCAGAAGTTCTCCGCCGCGACCGCCTGGATCACCTTCGAACTCCCGCCGCCGGCGCCGCTCGCCCCGGCCGGGGCGGTCTTCGCCGGGGAGGAGGTCGAGCAGGCGGTGGCCGTGGCCAGCGCGGCGCCGATGGTCACGCCGAGCGCTACGCGGAGGGTACGGCTGGCCGATCTGGACGGGGTGGCACGCATGGGGGGCTACTCCTCGAAACCTGCCGGCCCCGCCTCCTGGCGGGGTCCGGCTCCGTTGGACAGCGCCACCCTAGATGGAAACGGTTTTCAAAACCATAGACTCTGTGGGCAAGATGGAAATCATTGCCAGACTTTGACCGCGCCGAGGCGAAGCCGTCGACGGCCTGCGCAGGGCGGCAGCACCGGTCGGCTCGGTGCCACCGCCCTGCGGCACGTCGGCGATCCGACCCTGACAGCAGGCCCCGCACCCCGGGGGTCGGGTACGGGGCCTGCCGGTCTGCGGGCGGTGGCCGGGATCGAGCGGACGAAGGCGATCCTCGACGCCGCCGAGGCCCTGCTCACCGAGCAGGGATACCGGGCCGCGACCCTCAAGGCGATCGGCGAGCGGGCCGGGATCCCGACCTCGTCCGTCTGCCACTACTTCGGAGACCGCGACCAGGTCGACGCCGAGCTGCTGCGGCGTCACCTGTCCGCACTGCGCCAGCAGATCATCTCCCGGCTGAACGGGCGCGAACTGCGGACCGTACGCGACACCGTCGACGCCGTCATCGATCCACTCCTCGCCCACGGCCGCCGGTACTCGGCCTTCGTCCAGCTGTGGCGGGAGCAGACCGCGCCCCTGGCCGAGCTGGGGCGCGAGTTCGACGAGTCGCTCGCCGAGAAGACCTGGCGGGTGCTCGTCGACCGCGCGCTGATCCGCCCCGACACCCCGCTCCTCGCCGTACAGCTCGCCTTCGAGGCCGGCGACCAGCTCTTCGACGTCGCCTTCGAGCGCTCCCCGCGCGGCGACGCAGCGACGGTGGACGAAGCCCGATACCTCGTCACCGCCTACCTGGAGACGTACGCGCCCCAGGCCCCCGGCGACTGACCTGACGCGGGGCGAGTTGGGCCAGCCAGTTGTGCTCCGGCGGTGCCACAGTGGTTGTCGCCGGAGTGATGGCGCACCTGGGGGCCCTGATGACAGGGCACTGCACCTCAGCACCGCTGAGCACACGAAGAGGGAGTGTTCGATGATTCTCGTCACCGGAGCAACAGGCAACGTCGGCGGCCCCGTCGCACGGCAGCTGCACGCGCAGGGCCACAGCGTCCGGGCGCTGGTGCGCGACCCCTCCCGGGCGGCCGGCCTCCCGGCGGGCATCGAGCTCGCCGTCGGCGATCTCGACGACCCCGCCGGCGTGTCCGAGGCGGTTCAGGGCGTCGAGGCCGTCTTCCTGATGCAGGTCGGAGGCGGGACCGAGCAGACCAGGACGGTGATCGACGCCGCACGAAACGCGGCGGCGCCGAAGATCGTCCTGCTCTCCTCCGTCGGCGCGCGCCTGCTGCCGCTGGAGGAGAACCCCATGGGAGCCGCCGTCGCGGCTCGCGAGCAGGTCCTGCGCGAGTCCGGCCTCGGCGTGACCTGTCTGCGACCCAACAGCTTCGCGTCCAACGCGCTCTGGTGGCGCGACTCCATCCGTGCGGGCAAGGTCGTCTACCCGACCGGTGACGGCCGGCTCGGTGTGATCGATCCGGAGGACATCGCACGCGTCGCCGTGGTCACCCTCACCCAGGACGGTCACGTGGGGAAGGGGTACTTCCTCACCGGCCCGGAAGGCCTGACCTCGCGCGAGCAGGTCGAGATCATCGCCGAGGTGACCGGGCGTTCGATCGACTTCGAGGACGTCACTCCCCACGAGTTCGCCCAGGCTGCCGTTCAGCGAGGGACTCCGCCCGCAGAGGCGCACCTCATCGAGCGCCTGCACGAGTTTCTCCGCTCCGGTCGCGCCGGATTCGTCACCGATGATGTCGAGAACATCACCGGCACCGCCCCCAGGACCTTCCGCGACTGGTGCGAGCGCCACGTCGACGCCTTCCGTTGAGTCCGCGGTGGAGCGCGGCGCTCGTCGCCATGGAGGTCGGCTACCGCGTCGCCTCCTCGTGCTCATGGCCACCCCAGTGCACGCAGAGCGCGTAGATCGCCAGGATGTCCAGGACGATGATCAGCACGGACCAGAGCGGGTAGCTGGCCACCACCCACATGTGCGAGAAGGCGTTGAGCGACAGCACGGCCACGCCGACCCAGCGTGCCAGCTGGCTGCCGGCCAGGATGCCGGCCGCGATCAGGGCCAGCAGGATCCCGAGCACCAGCAGGGTCCAGCCCCAGGCCCGCAGATCGCCCACGACGATGTGGGCGCCGGCGACGAAGACGTGCGACCGGTTGATCGCGGCGACGCCGTTCAGGCCGTTGAAGAGCGCAAGGATGAACACCAGCACACCGGCGAAGATCACCGTGCCACTCGGGCAGCAGTGGCGCATCGCGGGCCTCCCGCCCGCACCGGTCGCTGAGGAAGCAGGAGACACCATGGGACACCTCCAGTGCGGTCTCGCCCGTCCCCCGGTTGATGGGGACTTCCGCCGAGTGGCTCCTACCGACCAGCCTAGGACCGCACCACGCGGGGAGCGCGGCGTACCCGGCTCACCTGGCTGCCCGCACCTGCGGGGCGGCGCCCCGATGCGCTGTATGCCGTCCGCGGCCACGACGACCACACCCACCGCCGTGACCTGCGCGGTCCGGGCACCCGCCCGGACCGCGCAGGGAGACCGAGCACGCGCCGACCTAGGAGCGTGGGTCAGTAAGCGGCAACCCGCGTGTGGCTTGTGATCATTCGTACGAGATGATCCTGGTATGCGTGATCAGGAGGGGTTGTTC
>NZ_JBICZB010000104.1:0-21290 GCF_043201815.1 Kitasatospora sp. NPDC048296 | reverse complement strand
CAACCCCAGGAAACCCTGAGGCCGGGGATGTCAACATATCTGGCGTTGACTTTTGGCACGCTGTTGAGTTCTCAAGGAACGGACGCTTCCTTCGGGCCGCCTTCCAGCGGGCCCTCCGGGCGCTTCGTTCTTTCGTGTCTCCAGCTTAGCAGATGTTTTCCGCTCCGTTTACCGGGGCTTTCTCCATCTGAAATCTGGTGTTAACCGCCGTGTTGCGGCGACTCGACCAACCATAGCGGGTCGCCAGTCGGAGCGCGAATCGGGGCGCGCCGGGTGTCGCCCGGACGGCGGCATGATTTGTTGCTCTCGCGAGCATATACAGCAATGGTCCTGATTCGCCAAGATGCCTGTAGAGTGCGGCGCATCGGCTAAGAGGACTAGACCAGTCACGGGTCGATGAGGCGCCGGCCGGCAGGCAGGCGGGGCGCGGGTCTTCGCCCGTGAATGTCAGCAGATGTCCGAAGTTGACATGATTTAGGCTTCAGTTGATCGTGTGCCGCATCGCGCGGCCGCTCGATGTATTGCGCACTTGGGAGGCACCACCATGACCACTGTGACGTCGCCGCTGACCGGCAAGGTCGTCGGGCTCGCCGGCGTGCCGGACCCGGTGTTCTCGGGTGCGATGGTCGGCCCGGGCACCGCGATCGACCCGGTTCGCGAGCCCACCGAGGCGGTCGCTCCGGTGGACGGTGTCGTCGTCTCCATGCACCCGCACGCCTTCGTCGTCGTGGACGCCGACGGCCACGGTGTGCTGACCCACCTGGGGATCGACACCGTGCAGCTGAACGGCGAGGGCTTCGAGCTGCTCGTCAACAAGGGCGACACGGTGGTGCGCGGCCAGGCCGTCATCCGCTGGGACCCGGCCGCCGTCGAGGCTGCGGGCAAGTCGCCGGTCTCGCCGATCGTGGCGCTGGAGGCCTCCCCCGACTCGCTCGGCGACGTGCGCGAGGCCGGCGAGGCCCAGGCCGGCGACAAGCTGTTCAGCTGGAGCTGACCTCTCAATCACCGACACACACCCGCCCCGCAGGAGTTGACGGGGCGACCCGGCCTTCAGCGGCTCCCGGCGGGACCGCTCCTCTCAGCGGAGAATCAGGTACATGCAGAAGACACTGCGCGGCGTGGGTGTCAGCCACGGGGTCGCGATCGGCCAGGTGCGGCACATGGGCACGGCGGTCCTGGAGCCCCCGACCACCCAGATCCCGACCGAGGACGCCCCGCGCGAGCAGGCGCGTGCCCAGGCCGCCGTCGAGGCGGTCGCCGCGGATCTGATCGCCCGCGGCAACCTGGCGGGCGGCGAGGCGCAGGCCGTGCTGGAGGCTCAGGCGCTGATGGCGCAGGACCCGGAGCTGATGGCCGACGTGTCCCGCCGGATCGCCGTCGGCAGCAGCGCCGAGCGCGGTGTGTACGACGCCTTCGCCGCCTACCGTGCGCTGCTCGCCTCCGCCGGGGAGTACCTGGCCGGTCGGGTCGCCGACCTCGACGACGTGCGCAACCGCATCGTGGCCCGGCTGCTGGGTGTGCCGATGCCGGGTGTGCCGGACAGCGACGAGCCGTACGTGCTGTTCGCGCGGGACCTGGCGCCGGCCGACACCGCGCTGCTGGACCCGACGCTGGTGCTCGGCTTCGTCACCGAGGAGGGCGGGCCGACCAGCCACAGCGCCATCCTGGCGCGGGCGATGGGCGTGCCGGCCGTGGTCGCGCTGCCGGGGGCGACGGACCTCGCCGAGGGCACCGTCGTCGCGGTGGACGGCAGCTCGGGCGACGTGCTGCTCGACCCGTCACAGGAGAAGCAGGAGGAGCTGCGGGCGATCGCCGCCGAGCGCAAGGCCGCGCTGGCCGCCTCCTCCGGTCCGGGGCAGACCTCGGACGGGCACCGGGTACCGCTGCTGGCCAACGTGGGCGGCCCGGCGGACGTGCCGGCGGCGCTGAAGAACGGTGCCGAGGGCGTCGGCCTGTTCCGTACCGAGTTCCTGTTCCTGGACGACTCGGCGAAGGCTCCCAGCGAGGAGAAGCAGGTCGAGGCATACCGCAAGGTGCTGGAGGCCTTCCCGGAGGGCCGGGTCGTGGTCCGGGTGCTCGACGCGGGCGCGGACAAGCCGCTGGACTTCCTGACCCCGGCCGACGAGCCGAACCCGGCGCTGGGTGTGCGCGGTCTGCGGACGCTCCTCGAGCACCCGGAGGTGCTGCGCACCCAGCTGCAGGCGCTGGCCAAGGCGGCCGACGGCCTGCCGGTGCACCTTGAGGTGATGGCCCCGATGGTGGCCGACCGCAAGGACGCCAAGGACTTCGCGGCCGCTTGTCGCGAGGCCGGGCTGGTCGCCAAGTTCGGTGCGATGGTGGAGATCCCGTCGGCCGCGCTGCGTGCCCGGTCGATCCTGCAGGAGGTCGAGTTCCTGTCGCTGGGCACCAACGACCTCGCGCAGTACGCCTTCGCGGCGGACCGCCAGGTCGGTGCGCTGGCCCGGCTGCAGGACCCGTGGCAGCCGGCGCTGCTGGACCTGATCGCCTCGGCCGCCGCGGCCGCGCAGGCGACGGGCAAGAGCTGCGGCGTCTGCGGTGAGGCGGCGTCGGACCCGCTGCTCGCCGTGGTGCTCACCGGCCTGGGCGTCACCAGCCTCTCCATGGGTGCGGCCTCGATCCCGTACGTGCGGACCACGCTGGCCAAGTACACCCTGGCGCAGTGCCGTCGGGCCGCTGAGGCCGCGCGGGCGGCGGACAGCGCCGAGGAGGCGCGGACCGCGGTGCAGCAGGTGCTCTCCGGCGAGTAGCTCCCCAGCGGGTAAGAGGACGGATGCGGGAAGGGGCGCTCCCCACCACTGCGGTGGGGAGCGCCCCTTCGGCGTTCCTCGGGCCGGTCGCGAGCGCTGGTCAGGCCTGGCGGTCGACCCGGAGCCGCTCGAAGAAGCGCAGGTGGTCGATGTTGTCGACGGAGCCGGGGTTGACGGCCTTCTCCAGCGGGGTACCGGAGAGGATGCGCTTGACCGGGACCTCGATGCGCTTGCCGGTGAGGGTGTGCGGGAGGCCGCGGACGGCGATGACCTCGTCGGGGACGTGGCGCGGGGAGAGTTCGGTGCGCAGCGAGGTGCGGATGCGGCCGATCAGCGCGTCGTCCAGTTCGGCGCTGGGGGCGAGCACCACGAACAGCGGCATCCAGTAACCGCCGTTGGGCTCCTCCAGGCCGATGACCAGGGATTCGGCGATCTCGGGGAGGCGCTCGACCACCTCGTAGATGTCCGAGGAGCCCATCCGGACGCCCTGGCGGTTGAGAGTGGAGTCGGAGCGGCCGTGGATGACGACGGTGCCGCGGGAGGTGACGGTGATCCAGTCGCCGTGGCGCCAGACACCGGGGTACATGTCGAAGTAGCTGTCGTGGAAGCGCGTTCCCTCGGGGTCGTTCCAGAAGCCGGTGGGCATGGACGGGAGCGGCTTGGTGACGACGAGTTCGCCGACGGCGTCGGTGAGCGGCCGGCCTTGGACGTCCCAGGACTCGACGGCGGCGCCGAGGCACGGGGCCTGGATCTCACCGAGGTAGACGGGGAGGGTGGGGACGCCGCCGACGAAGCAGGAGCAGACGTCGGTGCCGCCGCTGACGGAGGCGAGCCAGACGTCCTCACTGACCTCGTCGTAGATCCAGCGGAAGCCGTCCGGCGGGAGCGGGGAGCCGGTGGTGCCGATGCAGCGGACGGCGGAGAGGTCGAGGTCGCGGCCGGGGTGGAGGTCGGCCTTGCGGCTGGCGACGATGTAGGCGGCGGAGGTCCCGAGGACGGTGGCGCCGGTGCGGGCGGCGACGGACCACAGGGCGCCGGTGTCGGGGTGGCCGGGACTGCCGTCGAAGGTGACGATCGTGGACCCGACCAGGAGGCCGGCCACGAGGAAGTTCCACATCATCCAGCCGGTCGAGGTGTACCAGAAGAAGCGGTCCTGGGGGCCGAGGCCGAGGTGAAGGCCGACCTGCTTGAGGTGCTCGACGAGGATGCCGCCCTGGCTCTGCACGATGGGCTTGGGCAGGCCGGTGGTGCCGGAGGAGTAGAGCACCCAGAGCGGGTGGTCGAACGGGAGCTGCGCGAACTCCGGTTCGCCGTCGGGCCCTTGGACCGGACCGGAGACGAGGTCGGCCCAGTCGAGGGCACCCTCGGGGGCCGGGCCGCCGAGCAGCGGGACGTGGACGACGGTGCGCAGCGAGGGCAGTTCGCGGCGCAGCTCGGCGACGACGTCGGTGCGGTCGTGGGCCTTGCCGCCGTAGTGGTAGCCGTCGACGGCGATCAGGACGTCGGGTTCGAGCTGCTGGAAGCGGTCGAGCACGCTGCGGGCGCCGAAGTCGGGGGCGCAGGAGGTCCAGACGGCGCCGACGGCGTTGGTGGCGAGGAGGGCGACGACGGCCTGCGGGATGTTGGGCAGGTAGGCGGCGACGCGGGAGTGCGGGCCGATGCCCTGGGCGCGCAGGGCGGCGGCGAGGGCGAGGACCTGGCGGCGCAGCTCGGCCCAGCTGGTCGGGACCGGGTGCTCGTCGGTCTCGTCGAGGTGGAGGATGGCGGGCTGGTCGGCGTTGGCCGGGTCCTCGGCGTGGCGCAGGACGTGCTCGGCGTAGTTGAGGCGGGCGCCGGGGAACCACTGCGAGCCGGTGCGGGTCTCGTCGGCGAGGACGGCGTCGGGCATCCGGGGGTCGGCAAGGACCGCCTCGGGGGCCTGGGTGAAGCGGACGTCGAACCACTGGGTGACGGCGGTCCAGAAGCGGTCGAGATCGGCGGTGGACCAGGCGTGCAGGTCGGCGTAGCGCTGGGCGGCCTGCTGGTCGTCGTCGGCCGGCGCGAGCGGGGCGGCCGGGGCGCCGTGGTGTTCGGCGGCCCAGGCCTGGAAGGCCACCAGGCTGGTGGCGGCGGCGCGAGCGGGGTTCGGGCGCCAGAGCGGCTGGTCCTGCGGTGGGGTGCTCACTGTGGTGGTCTCCCGGCCGGTGGTGGGGACGGGAGAGCTCGTGGCCAACCCGTCCGGTTGGGCTGTCGGTGCAGACCATGCCATGTGATCGCCCGCCGCGCCAGGGTCGGCCGGTGGCGGCCCGAACGCCTAGCTCTGGGTGAACTCGCCGTCGAACCAGCGGCGGAGGATGCCGTTGTGGAAGTCCCAGACGAGCGGGGTGTCGGCGGTGGCGAGCAGCCAGCCGTCGGTCTCGTCGGTGGGGCGCGAGGGCGGGAGGTCGCTGAGCGGGCGGGCGGGGAGGAGCCCGCAGAGCATGACGAAGCGGCCGTTGGGGTCGGAGGCCATGTGGATCAACCTGACCTCGGCCGGGTCGGCCGAAATGCCGGTCTCCTCGCACAGTTCGCGCACGCAGGCCTGCTGCCAGCTCTCGCCGTAGTCCATGTAGCCGCCGGGGAAGGCGAGTTGGCCGTAGCCGGGTTCGATGGTGCGGCGGATGACGACCAGCGCGGGGTCGGCGTCGGGGCGGGTGACGGGGAGGACGGCGACCGCGACGGGCAGCGGGTTGCGGTAGCTGATCTCGGCGCAGCCGGGGCAGGTGCGGGGCCAGGCGTCGGTGCCGGGCGGGTAGGGGGTCCCGCAGAAGTGGCAGTGGGAGAAGGGCCGGTGGACGGTCTGGGTCGCTTCGTCAGTGGTCATGGCCGGATCGTAGCCCTGTTCTCAACGGCGTTCCCCGGGGTCGGGGTGGTCAGTGGGCCCGGCCGTCGCGCGGGGCGGTGTCGCTCGGCGGCTCTTCGCGGGTGGGGCGGAGCAGGGCGGGGTGGAGCAGTCGGGCGTCGCCGGCGTGGTAGGTGCGGGCGCGGGGGCCGCCGCGGGCACCGCCGCGTTCGGTGGTGGCGCCGGTGCTCTCGACGAAGCCGGGGACGGAGAGCACCTTGCGGTGGAAGTTGCCGGGGTGGAGCTTCTCGTCCCAGACGGCCTCGTAGACGGCGCGCAGGTCGGGGATGGTGAAGTCGTACGGCAGGAAGGCGGTGGCGAGCGGGCTGTACTCGAACTTGGCGCGGACCCGGTCGAGGCCGTCGGTGAGGATGCGGGCGTGGTCGAAGGCGAGGGTGATCGGGCGGGGTCCGGTGTGCCCGTCGACGCCACCCCCGTGGGTGTCGACGGGCACACCGGTGGCTGAAGTGGAACCGCAGGACCGCGGGCCCAGGTCGAGGTCGGCGACCGGGTGCCAGGCGGCGGCCGCGGCGTCCGTCCCGGCCTGGGGGTCGGGCAGGTCGGGAGCGAAGGCGAGGTAGGCGACGGAGACGACGTGCATGCGCGGATCCCGCTCGGGGGCGCCGTAGGTGCCGAGCTGTTCCAGGTGCAGGCGGCAGAGGCGGGCCTCGACCTCGGAGGCGCCCTGCAGGCCCGTCTCCTCGGCGAGCTCGCGGGCCGCGGCTTCGTCCAGGCCCTCCTCCCCCGCGCGCAGGAAGCCGCCGGGCAGCGCCCAGCACCCCTGGTAGGGCGGCGCGCCGCGTTCGACCAGCAGCACGTGCAGGTTGCCCCGCCGCAGCGTCAGGGCGACGACGTCGACGGTGACGGCGATGGGGGCGTAGGCGCGCGGGTCGTACGCGGCGAGCCACTCCTGCTCGGCCTCGGGCCCTGCGCCGGGCCGGGGGGACGGTTCGTCGGCTGCCATCGCGGGCTCCTCTCCGCGCTCTCCAGGGCACCTGGTGCCGTCGTTCTCGGTCTGAGCACAACGTAACGACTGCCTTCCCTGGCGGCAAATGGTTTTCCCAGTCGGCGGGTGCCTCCGGCTTCTAGGCTGTGACCAGGAAGGACCGCTCCCGAGGAGGCCCTGATGCCCATTGCTCCCCCGCCGGACTTCGCCGCGGCGCTGGCGGCCGGTCCCCTGGTCCTGGACGGCGGGATGTCGAACCAGTTGGCGGCGGCCGGGCACGACCTGTCGGACGAGCTGTGGTCGGCGCGGCTGCTCGCGGACGACCCGGAGGCGGTGGTGGCGGCACACCGGGCGTACTTCGCGGCCGGGGCCGACATCGCGATCACGGCGAGCTACCAGGCGAGCTTCGAGGGCTTCGCCCGGCGCGGGGTGGGACACACGGACGCGGCGCGGCTGCTGGCGAGCAGTGTGGAGCTGGCCCGGGAGGCGGCGCGGGCCGAGCCGGGCGGGCGGCGGCGCTGGGTGGCGGCCTCGGTGGGCCCGTACGGGGCGGTGCTGGCGGACGGTTCGGAGTACCGGGGGTGGTACGGGCTGAGCACGGCGGAGCTGGTGGCCTTCCACCGGCCGCGGCTGGAGGTGCTGGCCGCGGCCCGGCCGGACGTGCTGGCGCTGGAGACGGTGCCGGACACGGAGGAGGCGCGGGCGCTGCTGGCGCTGGTGCGCGGGCTGGAGGTGCCGGCCTGGCTGTCGTACAGCGTGGCGGGCGACCGGACCCGGGCCGGGCAGCCGCTGGCGGAGGCCTTCGCGCTGGCCGCGGAGGTGGACGAGGTGGTGGCGGTGGGCGTCAACTGCTGCACTCCGCAGGACGCGGACCGGGCGGTGGCGCTGGCCGCGGAGGTGACCGGTAAGCCGGTGGTGGTCTATCCGAACAGCGGGGAGGAGTGGGACGCCGACCGCCGGGGCTGGCGCGGGGAGCCGACCTTCCGCTCGACCCGGGTGAACGGCTGGCTGGCGGACGGTGCTCGGCTGGTCGGCGGCTGCTGCCGGGTCGGGCCGGACGGGATCGCCGCGCTGGCGGCCGAGGTGGCGGTGCGGCGGAGACTGCTAAGTGGTGTGGAGGGCTAGAAGCAACGCCGTGTAGATAGAGCCTGCGGGTTCCGGTCACGGGTCTGGTGTGGTCAGGATGTTGATGCTGATGGTGGCCTTGTAGCTGGTCCGGTCGACGGTGCCTTTGGCGTTGTACTTGGAGATCGCGCGTTTGACGATGCGGGGTCGGGTGCGGATGCGCCGGTCGGGCATGAGGTCGGCCAGGACGCGTCGGCCGATGGTGCCGACGAGGTCGATGACGGTGTCCGCGATGATGCCCGCGGCCTGGATGACCAGGTCGCGGGCGGTGTTCAGGGCGATGGTGAAGCTGGCCCGGTCGGGGTCGACGTGGGGGCGGGTGTCGGTGGCGTCGGCCATGGCCAGGCGCAGGACCTGGTAGGTGACCAGCAGCGCGTAGACCTCCTGGTCGAGGCCGGCGGGGGTGCGGGCGCGCAGGACACGGCCACCCAGGATGGTGGACTTGATCTCCAGGTAGGCGGTCTCGATCTCCCATCGCTGGTGGTACAGGGTGATCAGTTCGGCGGCGGGATGGGTGCGGTGGTCGGTCAGGGTGGTCACCAGTCGGTAGAGGCCGGTGTGGCGGCCGGTGGCCGTGGTGATGGTGATCTCGCAGTCGATGGCCCGGACCGCGACGGTGCCGAGCCTGGACAGGTAGGAGCCGTCGTGGTTGCGGTGAAGGACGGGCAGGTGGCGGCCGTTCTTCACCCGGACCAGGACGTGGGCGCCGGTGGTGGCGATGGCGGCCACCAGGGCTTGCGCGGCGAAGTTGCGGTCCAGCAGCACGATCATGCCCTCGCGCAGGCTGCGGAGCAGGCGTGGTGCGTAGGTGGTCTCGCCGTCGGTGGTCGGCCCGAACACCGCGTCCAGCACCGTGCGGGTGCCGCAGGACACCAGGACCAGCAGCCGCAGCGCCGGATACCCCGAACCGCCGTTGTTGCAGCGGTGTTTGGTGTATTCGGTCAGGTTCGCGGGGCTGTCGGGCACCGCGATCGTCGTGCCGTCGATCGCGCAGACCAGCAGATTCCGCCATCGCACGCCAGTGGTGCGGATTCCCGCGGCCGGGCCGCGCAGCAGGTCGAACAGCCAGCGCAGCGGCTCGGCCCCCACCCGCCTGCGGGCCTGCGCCAAAGCGCCACCCGTCGGGTCGGCGACCGGCAGACCGTCCAGGCCGGCGGTCAGTCGCTGCCACACCTGCCGCCAGCCCAGTCCGGGGAACAGGCACCCGGCCAGCAGCAGATACACCACCACCCGGGACGGCAGATCCCTCACCCGGGCCTGCATCCTGCCGGTCTGCGTCAGTGCCTCGTCGACCATCTCGAACGGGACGATTCGGGTCAACTCGCCGAGATGGCCGGGCGCGAACGCCCCTGCGGCAACCACAACCTCGCGAGAGATGACAGACTGAGCATCCACGGAGCTCCTACTGAACAGTGATCTTGGCCGACACGGTTCTAGCAGGAGCTCCGTCCCATTTCAGGCGACTTGACGCAACCGCCCAAGGCTCTATCTACACGGCGTTGGGGCTAGAAGTGGAGGGCTAGAAGGAGTGGTGTGGAGGGCTGGAACTCGACCGAAGGGCCAGGGAGGTTAACACCCGGCCGAGTACGGGTTACCGAGGGGGAAGGTGCACGGACGGACGGCGGCCTGGCAGACTCGTCCCGTCATCACTGCGGTCGACATTGTCGACCGCCTGTCAGCGCGGAGGTACCCATGCCCGGCCCGATCCAGTCGCTATCCCGGGCCGCCGCGATCATGCGCCTGCTGGCGGGCGGTGAGCGCCGGCTGGGCCTGTCCGAGGTCGCGACGGCGCTGGACCTCGCCAAGGGCACCGCGCACGGCATCCTGCGCACGCTCCAGCAGGAGGGGTTCGTCGAGCAGGACCCGGACAGCGGCAAGTACCAGCTGGGCGCCGAGCTGCTGCGGCTCGGCCAGAGCTACCTGGACGTGCACGAGCTGCGGGCGCGGGCGCTGGTGTGGGCGGACGACCTGGCCAGGGCGGCCGGGGAGACCGTGTACCTGGGGGTGCTGCACCAGCAGGGCGTGCTGATCGTGCACCACGTGTTCCGGCCCGACGACACCCGGCAGGTGCTGGAGGTCGGTTCGATGCAGCCGCTGCACAGCACCGCGCTCGGCAAGGTGCTGGTGGCCTACGACCCGGTTGCGCGTGGGGAGTTGGGCGACGGGCCGTACGAGCCGTACACCCTGCGGACGTTGACCGAGGCGACCGATCTGGACGCCGAGTGCGCGCTGATCCGCGAGCGCGGCTGGGCGGACTCGATCGAGGAGACCTGGGAGGGCGTGGCCTCGATCGGCGCGCTGATCCAGGACCGGCGGCGCAACCCGGTGGGCGCGGTGTGCGTCAACGGGCCGGTGGAACGGGTCTGCGAGGACGGCTTCGTGAAGCCCTCGCTGGTCGCCTCGGTGCGCAGCGCGGCGCGCGCGATCTCGCGCGATCTGGGCGCCGGGCGCTTCTGAGCACAGCAGTCGAATCGTCACGCTGAGGCGCGGACGGGCGGTAGGCCTGTCCGCGCCTTGGCGTTTTGTCCCGATTCAGGGCGCTCCGCTGGGTAACTTCGGGGAACAGGTCGAGGGAAGGGTCACAGCTGCGTAACCCCGCCTTGACGTGGGGGCGACCCGGGGAGGAAGCTTCCGCATGACGGTCGACATTGTCGAACGACGGCCGGGAAGATCACTCCCACAATGCGCTCACCCGCACAGCGATCGACCGGCCCACCCCCCACCCGCACCTCCGGGCCATATGGACAAGGGAGTCTTTGTGTCCGCGTTCTCCAACGGCGACGTCTTCGTCGGCGAAACCCTCGGCACTGCCGCCCTGATACTCCTCGGCGGTGGCGTCTGCGCCGCCGTGACCCTCAAGAAGTCGAAGGCCCTCAACGCCGGCTGGCTGGCGATCACCTTCGGCTGGGGCTTCGCGGTCCTCATCGCCGCCTACATGACCGGTCCCAAGTCCGGCGCCCACCTCAACCCGGCCGTCACCATCGCGCTCGCGGTCAAGAGTGGCGACTGGAGCCAGGTGCCGCTCTACATCGGCTCCCAGATGCTCGGCGCGATGATCGGCGCCACGCTGGTCTGGCTCACCTACCTCGGCCAGTTCCAGGCCAACGAGGAGCCCACCCTCGGCATCTTCTCGACCGGTCCCGAGATCCGGAACCCGTTCCAGAACGTGATCACCGAGATCATCGGCACCTTCGTGCTCTGCATGGCGATCCTCACCCTCGGCGCCAACGACCTCAAGGGCATGGGCACCCTGATCGTGGCCCTGACCGTCGTCGGCATCGGCCTCTCCCTCGGTGGCCCGACCGGCTACGCCATCAACCCGGCCCGTGACCTCGGCCCGCGCATCATGCACTCGATCCTGCCGATCCCGAACAAGGGCAGCTCCGACTGGTCCTACGCCTGGGTCCCGGTCGTCGGCCCGATCCTTGGCGGCCTGGCGGCCGGCGGCGTGTACAACGCCCTCTTCTAAAGGCCTCCCGCCAAGGGCAGAGTCGAACCCGCCGCACACGGGGACTGACCGGGCATCCGAAACGGCCGCGTCAGACCCACCCACCCCGTATCCCCCCGAACTTGAGCCGAGGACCCTCCACATGACCTCCACTGGCAGCTACATCGCCGCGATCGACCAGGGCACCACCTCCAGCCGCTGCATCATCTTCGGCGCCGACGGCCGGATCGTCGCCGTCGACCAGCAGGAGCACCGGCAGATCTTCCCCCAGCCCGGTTACGTCGAGCACGACGCCACCGAGATCTGGACCCGGGTCCAGTCGGTCGTCCGCGGCGCGCTGGAGAAGGCCGGCCTGACCAAGGACGACATCCGCGCCATCGGCATCACCAACCAGCGCGAGACCACCGTCCTGTGGGACAAGCACACCGGCGAGCCGGTGCACAACGCGCTGGTGTGGCAGGACACCCGCACCGAGGCGCTCTGCCGCGAGCTGGGCCGCAACGTCGGCCAGGACCGCTTCCGCCGCGAGACCGGCCTCCCGCTGGCCAGCTACTTCGCCGGCCCGAAGATCCGCTGGCTGCTGGACAACGTCGAGGGCCTGCGCGAGCGCGCCGAGGCCGGCGACATCCTGTTCGGCACCATGGACACCTGGGTGATCTGGAACCTCACCGGCGGTGTCAACGGCGGCAAGCACGTCACCGACGTGACCAACGCCAGCCGCACCATGCTGATGAACCTGAAGACGCTGGCCTGGGACGAGAGCATCGCCGAGTCGATGGGCGTGCCGATGGCCGTCCTGCCGGAGATCCGCTCCTCCGCCGAGGTGTACGGCGAGGCCGTCGGCGACCTGGCCGGCGTCCCGGTCGCCTCCGCGCTGGGTGACCAGCAGGCCGCGCTGTTCGGCCAGACCTGCTTCGACGAGGGCGAGGCCAAGTCGACCTACGGCACCGGCACCTTCCTGCTGCTGAACACCGGCGAGAAGATCGTCAACTCGTACCACGGCCTGCTGACCACGGTCGGCTACCGGATCGGCGACCAGGCCCCGGTGTACGCGCTGGAGGGTTCGATCGCCGTCACCGGCTCGCTCGTCCAGTGGCTGCGCGACCAGCTCGGCATCATCTCCACCGCCGCCGAGATCGAGACCCTCGCCAACACGGTCGAGGACAACGGCGGCGCCTACTTCGTCCCGGCCTTCTCCGGCCTGTTCGCCCCGTACTGGCGCTCCGACGCCCGCGGTGTGATCGCCGGTCTGACCCGGTACGTCACCAAGGGCCACCTGGCCCGGGCCGTCCTGGAGGCCACCGCCTGGCAGACCCGCGAGGTCGTCGACGCCATGCAGAAGGACTCCGGGGTCGAGCTCACCGCCCTCAAGGTCGACGGCGGCATGACCAGCAACAACCTGCTCATGCAGAACATCGCCGACGTCCTGGACGCCCCGGTCGAGCGCCCGTACGTGGCCGAGACCACCGCCCTCGGCGCCGCCTACGCGGCCGGTCTCGCCGTCGGCTTCTGGAACGACCTCGACACCCTGCGGGCCAACTGGCACCGCGCCGCCGAGTGGACCCCGCGCATGGACGAGGCCACCCGGGAGCGCGAGTACAAGAAGTGGCTCAAGGCCGTGGAGCGCACCATGGGCTGGGTGGAGGAGGACGAGAACAACTGACCGACCAGCCGGTCGGGGCCCCGTGCCCCGACCGGCCGCCCGCTGTTCAGGCAACGGGTGTCACCGCGTTTAACCGGCCCGCCGCACCGGGCCGACCGGCCTCTCCCGTAGGGGCCGCACCGCACACGAGAGGAGTAACGGCGCCGCCCGACCAGCGCGCCGTACACAACCACCATGGCAACCATCCCGACCCTGGGCGCCGAGCGCACCGCCGGCCGCACCGCCTCCCGCGCCGAGACCCGCGAGCTGCTCGGCAAGGCCACCTACGACCTGCTGGTGATCGGGGGCGGCATCCTCGGCACGGCCGTCGCCTGGACCGCGTCCCAGGCCGGCCTGAAGGTCGCCATGGTCGACGCCGGCGACTTCGCCGGCGCCACGTCCAGCGCCTCGTCCAAGCTCGTCCACGGCGGTCTGCGCTACCTGCAGACCGGCGCGGTCAAGCTGGTGGCGGAGAACCACAAGGAGCGCCGCGCGCTCTCCACCGACGTGGCCCCGCACCTGGTCAACCCGCTGACCTTCTTCGTGCCGGTCTACAAGGGCGGCCCGCACAGCGCGGCCAAGCTCGGCGCCGGCGTGTTCCTGTACTCGGCGCTGTCCGCCTTCCGCGACGGCATGGGCCGGGTCTCCACCGCCGCGCACGCCGCCCAGCAGGTGCCCGCGCTGCGCACCGAGGGCCTGCGCTCGGTGGCCGTCTACGGCGACCACCAGATGAACGACTCGCGCGTCGCGGTGATGACCGTGCGCGCCGCGGTCGACGCCGGCGCCGTGGTGCTCAACCACGCCGAGGTCACCGGGCTGCGCTTCACCGCCGGCCGGGTCACCGGCGCCGAGGTGCGCGACCGCCTGGACGGCGACGAGTTCGGCATCAACGCCCGCCTGGTGCTCAACGCCACCGGCCCGTGGGTGGACCACCTGCGCACGATGGAGGACGCCGGCGCCGCGCCGTCGATCCGCCTCTCCAAGGGCGCGCACGTCGTGGTCAAGCGCCGTTCCCCGTGGCGCGCCGCGCTGACCATCCCGATCGACAAGTACCGCGTCTCCTTCGCCATCCCGTGGGAGGACCACGTCCTGCTCGGCACCACCGACGAGGAGTACACCGGCGACCCGAAGGACGTCCGGGCCACCGACGCGGACATCGACCAGATCATGGGCGAGGCCGCGCACGCGATCCGCGACGAGCACCTCGACCGCGACCTGATCACCTACGCCTTCGCCGGCCTGCGCGTGCTGCCGGGCGGCCCGGGCGACACCGCAGCCGCCAAGCGCGAGACGGTCGTCACCGAGGGCCGCGGCGGCATGCTGTCGGTCTCCGGCGGCAAGTGGACCACCTACCGTCACATCGGCCGCACCGTGCTGGAGAAGCTGGCCCACGTGCCCGGCACCAGCCTCGCCGAGGACATGTCCCCGATCGCCCCGACCGTGCCGCTGCCGGGCGTCGGCGCGCCGAACGCGGTGGCCCACCGCCTGCTGATCGACCGTGAGCCGGGCTCGCGGATGGAGCCGCTGGTGGCCAAGCACCTGGCCAGCCACTACGGCACCCTCTCCTTCGAGATCGCCCGCATGATCGACGAGAACCCGGAGCTCGGCCGGCCGATCCACGAGGACGGGCCGGACGTCTGGGCGCAGGTCGCGTACGCGGCCGACAGCGAGTGGGCGTACACGGCGGACGACGTGCTGCGTCGCCGTACCACCATGACGGTCCGCGGGCTGGACACGCCGGAGATCCGGGCCGAGGTCGAGGCCTTCCTCGCGAAGCGTGGAACCAAGTAGGCACAGCCTCGCGAAGCGTGGAACCAAGTAAGCACAGCCTCGCGAAGCGTGGAGCCAACTAAGCACGGCCTGGCGGAGCGCGCGGGTAGGTAAGCGCAAGGTCTGGCAAGCAACTCGCTCGTGACGGGCGGGCGTTCGGGGTTCCGAGCGCCCGCCCGTCGTCGTCATACGACGGCGCCCGCCTTGATGACGTGCTTCAGGTGGCGGTCGGGGCGGGTGAGGACGGTGAGGTCGTCCAGGGGGTCGCCGTCGACGACGAGGAGGTCGGCGTGGGCACCCGGGGCCAGGGTGCCGATCTCCCCCGCCATGCCGAGCAGCCGGGCCGCCGTCGTGGTGGCCGAGCGGAGTACGTCGGCGGGCGGCTGGACCTCTGCGCGGAGCGTGAACTCCTCCAGCTGCGCCGGGTGCAGCGGACCGAGCAGGTCGCTGCCGTACACCAGGTTGACGCCCGCACGGTGGGCGCGCTCCAGGGCGGCCAGGCCCTGGTCGCGGACCTCGGCCAGCTTGCCGAGGGAGGCCGGCGGCAGGCCGGAGCCGGCTCCGAGCCCGGCCGTCCGCGCGTACGCGACCAGCGTGGGCACCAGGAACGCGTCCTTCTCCAGCAGCAGCCCGATGTTGGCGTCGTCCAGCAGGTTGCCGTGCTCGACGCAGCGCACCCCGGCCCGCAGCGCGCGGTCGATCGCACGCGGATGGTAGGCGTGCACGGTGACGTAGCGGTTGTGGTTCTCCGCCTCCTCGACGGCCGCCCGGATCTCCTCCTCGCTGTACTGGACGGCGGCGATCTCGTCGTGCGGGGAGGCGACGCCACCGGAGAGCAGGACCTTCAGATGGGCGGCACCCTTGCGGAACTCGTCCCGGGCGGCGGCGCGGACGGCGTCCACACCATCCGCGATCCGGCCGAAGTCGGGGCGGGACTCGCAGCAGGGCACCGAGTCGTCCCCGAGCGGGCGCAGGTCACCGTGGCCGCCGGTCTGGGAGAGCGCCTTGCCGCCGAAGATCAGCCGCGGACCGAGCGCGAAGCCCTCGTCCAGGGCCCGGGCCGTGCCGTGGTCGGCACCGCCCACGTCGCGGACGGTGGTGAAACCGCGGCGCAGCATCCGCTCGGCCTCGGCGAGGGCCCGGACGGTGAGGTAGCCGGGGGTCCAGTTCGCCACCGCGGCGAGGTCGAGGGTCGTGACCAGCAGGTGGACGTGGGCGTCGATCAGGCCGGGCAGGACGGTGGCGCCCGCCGCGTCCAGGACCCGGACGCCCTCGGCGGCGGCGGGCGGGCGGCCGGTGCCGGTGGCGGCGATCCGGCCGTCGGCGGCCTCGATCCAGCCCCGGTCGGTCCGGGTGCCGTCCTCGGGGTGGAGCAGGTGGGCGTCGGTGATCAGCAGCCGGGTTGGTCGGGTCATGGCGGTCGTCCCCTCCAGTTCAGTACGGGCCGTATTGAATACGACTCGTACTGAATACACCATGTATCGTTCTCCCGTGAACCCACCCCCGGCCGAAACCGCCGCTCCCCGACCGCCCCGCCGCCGCGTCCACACCCGGGCCCGGCTGCTCACCGCGGCGAGCGAGCTCTTCCTCACCGTCGGCTTCGGGCGCACCAGCATCGAGGACGTCTGCGCCGCGGCCGGCTACACCCGCGGGGCCTTCTACTCGAACTTCGCCGGCAAGGAGGACCTGCTGCTGGCGCTCTTCGACGACCAGGCGGCCGCACGGATGGCCGAGCTGGAGAAACTGGCCGCCGCCTGCGAGGCACTGGCGCCGCAGGAGCGGGCCCGGCTGCTGGTCGAGGCGCTGCTGCGGGTCGAGCCCGCGGAGACCGGGTGGATCCTGCTGTTCCTGGAGTTCCGGCTGGTCGCGGCCCGGTCCGGGGCGCTGGCCGAGCAGGTCGCCGCACACGACCGGACGCTCGTGCGGGCGGCGGCGGACGTCCTGGAGCGGGCGCTGCCCGAGCTGGTGCCCCCGGGGGCGAGTGCCCGGCAGGCGGCGGCGGTGATCCTGGCGGCGCGCGAGGGCCTGCTGGCCCGTACGGCGGCGGGCGGGGCGGTCGCGGACGAACTGCTGGAGGCGACGGCGGCGGTGCTGTCGGGGCTGCTGGGGCGCTGACGGAACGCCGAAGGGGCGGCACCCGTACGGTACGGGTGCCGCCCCTTCGTGCGCGCCTCGCGGGCTAGATGATCAGGCTCAGCGGCAGGATGAGGGCTATCGCGACCACCGAGATCACCGTCTCCATCACCGACCAGGACTTCAGCGTCTGCCCGACGCTCATCCCGAAGTACTCCTTCACCAGCCAGAAGCCGGCGTCGTTGACGTGCGAGAGGAACAGCGAACCGGCGCCGACCGCGAGCACCAGCAGGGCCGAGTGGGTCGAGGACATGTTGGCGGCGAGCGGGGAGACGATGCCGGCCGCGGTGATGGTGGCGACCGTCGCCGAGCCGGTGGCCAGGCGGATCAGCACCGCGATCAGCCAGCCGAGCAGCAGCGCCGAGATGTGCCACTGGCTCGACCAGTGGCTGACCATGTCGCCGACGCCCACGTCGATCAGGGTCTGCTTGAAGCCGCCGCCCGCGCCGACGATGAACACGATGCCCGCGATCGGGCCGAGCGACTTGCCGACGGTGTCGGAGATCCGGGCCTTGTCGAAGCCGGCCGCCTTGCCGAGGGTGAGCATGGCGAGCAGGGTCGCGGCGAGCAGCGCGATCAGCGGGGAGCCGATGAAGTCGAACACCCGCTGGCCCATCGTCTTCGGGTCGTCGATCACCACGTCGGCCAGGGCCTTGCCGAGCATCAGCACGACCGGCAGCAGGATGGTCGCCAGCACCGCACCGAAGGACGGGGTGCGCTCGCGCTTGACCGTCTCCTCGGGCGCGATGGCGGTCGGGATCTCCAGCGGGCCCACCCAGCGCTCCGCCACCCGGGCGAACAGCGGACCGGCGATGATCAGGGTCGGGATCGCGATCAGCAGACCGAGCGCCAGGGTGACGCCGAGGTCGGCCTTCAGCGCGTCGATGGCCACCAGCGGGCCCGGGTGCGGGGGAACGAGGCCGTGCAGCACCGACAGACCGGCCAGGGCCGGAATGCCGACCCGCATCAGCGGCACGTTGCCGCGGCGGGCGACCAGCAGCACGATCGGGATCAGCAGGACGACGCCGACCTCGAAGAACAGCGGCAGGCCGAGCACGGCGGCGATCAGCGCCATCGCCCAGGGCAGCGCCTTGTTGCCGGTCCGGGACAGCGCGGTGTCCGCGATGATGTTGGCGCCGCCCGAGTCCGCGAGCAGCTTGCCGAGCATCGCGCCCAGGCCGATCAGCAGACCGACACTGGCCACGGTGGAGCCGAAGCCCGTCGAGAAGCTGCTCAGCAGCTTGTCGAAGGGCGCACCCGCGATGGTGGCCAGCAAGCCGGAGCCGATCGTCAGGGCGAGGAAGGGGTGCAGCTTCAGCTTGGTGATCGCCAGCACGATCACGCCGATGCTGACCAGCACCGCGATCAGCAGCTGGGAGTTGCTGCCGGTGTGCGGCAGGGCCGGTGGGGCGGCCGCCAGGAGCAGGGTGGGGGCATTTCTCACGCGAGGTCTCCATTGACGGGCCGCAGCAGTACCACGGCCTTCTCGACGAGTTCTTCGGGGGACGGGCCCACGTCCAGGACAGCGCCGCGCTCGTCCGCGTCCAGGGGTTCCAGGACGGCGTACTGGGAGCCGAGCAGCGACGCCGGCATGAAGTGGCCGGTGCGGTGGGAGAGCCGGTCCTCGACCAGCTCGTGGCCGCCGCTGAGGTGCAGGAAGAAGGCATCCGGGGCGTCCACGCGCAGGATGTCGCGGTAGCCGTGCTTCAGCGCCGAGCAGGTGACCACGCCGCCGGTGCCGGCCTCGGTGCGCTCCTTGAGCCAGGCGCCGATGGCGCGCAGCCAGGGCTCGCGGTCCTGGTCGTCCAGCGGGATGCCCGCGGACATCTTGGCGATGTTCGCCGGCGGGTGGAAGTCGTCCGCCTCGGCGAAGGGGCGATCGAGGCGGTCGGCCAGGAGGCGGGCCAGGGTCGTCTTGCCGACGCCGGAGACGCCCATCACCACGACGGTGAGGGGTGCGACCGGGTGGTCGTGGTTCTCGACGCTGAGAGCCATGGGTGGTGCTCCTTCGTTGCAGGCCGCCACTATCGCTTCAAAGATATGACGTATTCAAGTGCCAGAAACCAAATCGTCATACTTTTACTTCCCTGGGGGGTGGGGCCCGGGAAGCGGGGGGTGCCCGCAGTGCCGGGGGCGGGGCCGGGTGGGGGCCGAGGTGGGGGCGGGGGCTCGACGGGTGGGTGAGGCGAGTCACGCGCGCACCGGAGGGTGACGTGGGGCTCGGGGCGGTGGGCGTCTAGGCTGGGCGGATGGAGATCCAGGGGCTGCCCGGTCGAGTGCTTGACGAACTCGGGCCGGCGATCGCGTCGGGGGAGATTCCCGAGGGCGCGGTGCTGCGCGGGGAGGGGCTGGAGGAGCGGTTCGGGGTGTCCCGGACGGTGATCCGGGAAGCGGTGCGGGTCCTGGAGGGGATGCGCCTGGTGGCCTCCCGGCGACGGGTCGGGATCACCGTGCAGCCCAAGTCGCTCTGGGACGTGTTCGACCCGATGGTGATCCGCTGGCGGCTGGCCGGCTCGGACCGCTCGGCCCAGCTGCGCTCGCTCGGCTCACTGCGGGTGGCCGTCGAGCCCGCCGCGGCCGCGCTCGCCGCCGTCCACGCCACCGACGACGACCGGCGCGAACTCAGCGCGCTGGCCGTGGAGTTGACAGTCACCGCGCGGGCCGCCGACCTGACCACCTTCCTCGGGCACGACATCGCCTTCCACTCCCTGGTCCTGCGCGCCTCCGGCAACGAGATGTTCGCCCACCTCGGGGACACCGTGGGGGCGGTGCTCACCGGGCGGACCGAGTACCATCTGATGCCCAATCAGCCGGAGCCGTACGCGATCCGGTTGCACCGCGAGGTCGCGGAGGCGATCTGCGCGGGGGACGCCGCCCACGCCGAGGCGGCGATGCGGACGATCGTGACGGGCGCTCTGGAGGAGCTCAACCAGCAGTTGGGCTGAGCGCCTTGCCCGGCGCGTGCGCCGACGGGACGCTGCCGCATGCCCGGATGGCACGATTTGGCGGCAGTTCGGTGGATTCGGACGCATAGTCCTGGTTCGGTGGGGCAGAGTGAGGCAAGGGGGCGCGTTTTGTGTGCGCCCGTTCCGTGTCCGCCATCGAATTCGCGCCTGGGGGTCGCCCGATGTCCGTGCCACGCCGCCGTCGCCGCCTGCCCGACGAGGTGCGCGCCGCCGCAGTCCGGGCGGTGCTCTGCCTGGCCTTCACCCTGGTGGGCGTGGTGGTCGCGACCTTGTCCTCGTACGCGGGCAGTTGGCTGATGACGCCCGCGCTGATGGCGATGGGGCTCGGGGTGTTCGGCACGATGTGGTGCCTGCTGGAGATCCTGATCTCCCGCCAGGTCGCCACCCAACGGATGCGCGGTCCGAACTCCGCGTACCCGATGGCGGGCAGCCGGGTGGCCCCCGATCCGCTGGCCGCCAGGCCGCTCCCCCGCCCGAGCGGCGCGCCGCAGCAGCCGTACCCGCCCCAGCACCCGCACCCGCACCCGCACCCGCCACAACAGCCGTACCAGCGCCGGGTGCCGACCACGTAGCCGGGCGGCACCCGACCCGGCGTCAGGGCGCTCCCCTAGAGTCGGGCGCATGAAGTTCTTCCGTTCCAAGGCAGCACCCCAGTACGACCCCGACCTCACCGCCCTGACGACCGACCAGGCCGACCACCTGCGCGAGCTGGTCCGGCAGTACCACGCGGGCGTCGGTGTGCGGGCGACCGTCACCGGCCGGTTCGTCCAGCGGGCCGAGGCCACCAGCAACCTGTACAACCTCGCCGAGTTCTGCCGCCGCGCCGAGCCGGGCGAGTGGCCCCAGCTGGTGGAGCGCCACTTCCGCGCCCTGGCCGGCGCCGGCGAGTCCACCCCGCAGGGCCAGGACGACGTCCTCCGCTGCGCCTACCTCCGGCTGATCGCCGACGACGCGATCCCGGCCGAGATGGCACCCTCCTTCAGCTACCTCAGGCCGGTCGCGACCGGCCTGATGGAGGCGCTCTGCCTCGACCTGCCCGACACCGTACGGACACTGGACGACCGCTTCGTCGCCGAGGTCGGCCTGGAGCGGCTGCGGGCCGCCGGGCGGGCCAACCTGATCGCCGACCCGGTGGAGTTCGACGTCCTGGAGGGCCCGACCGAGGGCTCGACCCTGTACGCGGTGACCGGCGACTCGATGTTCACGGCCAGCAAGGCGCTGGTGCTTGACGAACTGGCCCGCGCGGTGACCGGACACGAACTCCCACAGCACGGAGCCCTGTTCACCGCGCCCAGCCGGGACTACCTGTTCTTCCATCCGTTGGCCGAACCGCAAGTGGCGGGCGCCGTCAACGACTTGGCCTCGATCGCACTGCGCGTCCACTCGGAGAACCCGGGGCCGCTCTCACCCCGGCTCTACTGGTGGCACCAGGGCACGGTGACCAACCTGACGCGGATCGACGAGGCCCAGCGCTCCTTCTCCATCGCGCCGCCCGCCGAACTCATGGCGATCCTGCGCCGGTTGAAGGACAGCTAGTCCCAACGCCGTGTAGATAGAGCCTTGGGCGGTTGCGTCAAGTCGCCTGAAATGGGACGGAGCTCCTGCTAGAACCGTGTCGGCCAAGATCACTGT